>JAJYVB010000031.1 GCA_021792265.1 Deltaproteobacteria bacterium
CCTTCGGGCATAACGACGGCGAAAGAGGCGGCTTGTTCGACGGCACGCAGATCGAGCAGAAAGGCGCCGTCGCTGATTCGCCCGATAACCGGCGGCCGCGCACGGCGGAAGAGCGCTGCTATCATGTCGGCCGACAGGACCTGGTGGGTCACTTTCAGGGCCCGGCTTTCGAGCTCCTCGCCCGGCAGCGACCCCGATCCAACCTGCGCGGTAGACGGTACGATCTCGATGGTAAAGTCTCTGTCCAGCCTTTCGGCCAGTATTTCGCGCGCTGCAGCGGCCATACGACCCAGCTCGTCAACATCCCGGCGCATCATGGCCAACACCGGCAAAAGCTCGCTCAACCGCTCGCTGCGCAGGTAGAGGCGCAGCGTCGCCGAAAGCGCGGCCAGCGTAAGCTTGTCGCATCGCAGTGCACGCTTGAGCGGATTGCTACGTACTCTTTCGACAAGGTCGCGCTTGCCCGCAATTATTCCCGCCTGCGGACCGCCGAGCAGCTTGTCTCCCGAAAACGTCACCAGCGCGGCACCTGCTGCGATCCGTTGCGCGACGACCGGTTCACGAGGGAGGCCGTAATGCGTAAGGTCGACCAGCGCGCCTGCTCCCAAGTCTTCGACGACAGCAACTCCATGGGCTCGGCCAAGCTCTACAAGCTCTCCAAGCCCCACCTCGCAAGTAAAACCGACGATCCGGTAGTTCGAAGGATGCACCTTGAGCAGCAACGCGGTTTCGGGACCGATCGCTGAAGCATAGTCACCCGGATGTGTACGGTTGGTGGTCCCCACCTCCCGCAGCCGAGCACCGCTTCGCGCCATCACGTCGGGCAGCCGGAATGAGCCACCGATTTCGATCAGCTCGCCGCGCGAGACGACGACCTCGCGCCCCTCGGCAAGGCTGTTCAGGACCAGGAGCACGGCAGCGGCATTGTTATTGACGACCGTCGCCGCCTCGGCCCCAGTTAGCCGGCACAAATCGCCCTCGACGAGGGTGTCGCGATCGCCTCGCGTGCCGGCTTCCAGGTCGTATTCGAGGTTTACGGGCGAGCGCGCTGCGAGCTCGATCGCCTGCAGCGCCTCTTCGGCGAGTAGCGCCCGTCCGAGGTTGGAGTGGAGGATAACGCCGGTTGCGTTGACTACGGCCCGCAACGCAGGCTCGTCGCCTGCAACCATCGCGCTGGCCCTGCGGGCGGCCTCTGCGACCATCGCTTCGCGGCCCACGGGGAGCCCGGCTTCGCCGCCGAGGATGTCTTCCCGCAGCGAAGTCAGGGCCCTGCGTACCGCGTCTTTCAGGTAATGGGCGGCTAACCCCTTGGCGCTTGGCTCTGTGGCCAGCGCCCGCAGGCATTCGTCCAAGGGCGGAAGCTCACGCAGCCGCCGGGTACGCTCGCCGCTTTTGACGGGAGCACTGCGAGCCGCATTGCGTGCCACGCCCATTTGAAATGATTATCGAAAACGAGGCGCCCCAGAAGCAAGCCCGGCGCAGGCACGGTATGCTGCGCATGGCAGGACCGCTTGACGCCGGCTTTGCACGGCTGTCAGCGAAGCAGCGGCTCCGAAGCCCACGTGATGTCCTTGATCGCCATGTCGAGGTCGGCGCGCACGCCTTCCACGCGCTCGCGCTCGGCAATTTTCTCACGATGGTACTCGCGCACCTCGGCCGGCAGTGGAATATTGCCCGCATCGAGGTAACGCACCGCGCCTCGGGCGTCCCTTACCACCAGGACTTTCCCCTTGAAGAAGCGCCACGGGCTGAACACCGTGTCGATTACGCCCAGCTCTACTCCCTTGACCATGCCCCGCGCCAGATCGCCGTCGCCCAGCTCGTAAATCTTCGCCATCACGGCCTCGACCTCGCGCTCGATCATCTCCTGCTCCAGATCAAGCTCCTCGCCGCCGCAAAGACTCTGGCCGCCGACTATTCGCAGCAACTGCCGCGTAATCTTGACCGCGGCCGCCATTCCTTCCTTCGTTGGTGTCGAAAAGGCCTCGTCAACGCACTTGAGCTTCATCGCCTGGGCCCCGCCCAGAATCGCGATGACCGCGTTCCAGGCAATAAGCGCCTGTGCGCCTTCGGCGTCCCGCGGCCAATCCCCTAGATAGGGATAGGTGCCGACCGTCAGCACGACATCGCCGTGCCCCGACCGCTCCAGGTAGCGCTGGCCCAGCCTCGTCACAGCCTTCAGCATCGCGACGTCCTGCACGAGGTTCATCCCGAGGCCCATCGAGGCGTGCAGATGTTTAACCCCCTGCTCGGCCGCCAACAGGAACTGGGTCAGCACGGTCAGAACGCGGTAGCCGGCGATATCGTAGCCGGTCAAATGAGCGGCCGTGACCGCTGCGGCCGGAAAACCTTTCTCGGTGTACAAACCGGCAAGCCGGTTCTCGTAATGGTTGAACCAAATCATCCGGTCGAGCGGGATGTTCTTGCAGTGCGCGGTCACCTCCTGCAGGCTGCGGGCGCTGTAGCCGCTCCATCCCGAGGCGAGCGTGATCTCCGTCTGCAGGCGCGAATCCTCGTCGCTGCTGACATTCTGGAACGGCATCGCCGCCGACTCCTGGAGCCGGCGCGCATACCCAACGCCATAGTTCACGACGGGCCAGCCGCTCAGCATCGAGGTACCTTCTCTACGGCTCGCCTCGAGGCCGGCTTGAGCGCGATCGAAACGCCCTTTGCGCGTGTACGCGTCGGGATAGAGCGTCCACAGGCCGTCGCCGCCGCTTTGGCTCTCGACGTACTGGATGCCTTCGAGCATCTCTTCGAAGGTTGCGCGGCCGAACTGCGGCACGAGGAGAACGGAGCCCTCGAGCTTGGCGCGGACAAGCCTCGCGGAGTAGTTTTTTTCCTTGGGCAGGGCGGCGCAGTAAGCAAAAGCCTCGTCCAAATCCACCTCGGCGCCCGTCGGCCATTGCGCCAGAACCTCCCTGCGGAGTTCGAGGAATTCACCGCTTTCCAGTTTTCGGTTCGCGATACGCATGAATCAGGATACCCCGCCGCGCGACCCGTCGTTCCTATCCAATCCCGAGGTCGTTGCGCAGCGATTCGATAACCGAGTCGGGCTTGGTCTTGGGTGGAAAAACCCGATTAAACCCCATTTCCTTGAATCGCGTCTCGACGGCCTGCCATCCGCGATCGACCTCCATCTGCACGGTCAACATTCCACCCGCGTAAAGCAGGATCTTGCCGAGCCCGGCCTCGATGCACTTGGCACGCAGACCGTCGCAATCGAGTATCCCCATCCCGTACATCGACGAGACCAGGATGGCATCGGCGGCGGTCTCGATGGCGGCATTGATAAACTCTTCCTGCGGAACCACGGCTCCGAGAAAGACGGTCTTGAAGCCAGCCTCGGCAAGAGCGCGGTTGAGCACCCAGCTCCCGATAACGTGGCAGTCCGAGCCTATCGTCCCAATTACGATCGTTTTCTGCATCGGGGTCCCCCCGCAGATGAAAAGCTCTGCTGTACGCAAACCGGTGAGCGGCGCACGGCGTACCTCACGCCTCGACTCGTCGAAGCCATTTCTTGGCGATGCGAAGCGCCTTGGCGGGTTCCACGTCGCTGAGCAATCCGACCGCGTACATAACATAGCCGGCATCGACGTAAAAGTTGGCCTTGCGCGGCCTTAGCGAGTGCGGCTCGCGCTTGGAGACCAGGGCGGCAGAGAGGATCTGCTCCGCGTGCCGGCCATGAAAAAACACGCCACCTGTCCCGATCACCGTTGCGAGCGCGCCCAGGTCCTTGCCCCGTTGAATTCTTACCGTCCCGCCCAGCCACGACGGGGTCTCTTCGAGGCTGCCGGCGTGCCTGCCGACGGCCAAGTCCACGGCGGCGCGCGCCAGCGCCGCCTCTATCGAAAACTGTTCGGCGCTTTGGGGCACCAGGCTCGGATCGCTCGATACCTTCGCCGCGTAGGCCTGAAAGTCCGGCTTCGAACTCGAATGATTATCGATCGATGCGAAAGCTTCCGCGATTCGCTGCAGCCCCGCGACCTCGACGATAGTAAGCGCGTTGTGCCGGAGGCCCAGGTCGCCCTCAACCGTGCGTTTGGCGTACGGCTCCGGCAATCCCTTGAGCAGGACGTCGGACTGGCTCGGGGAACCGTCGCAAATCGTATGAACGTTGGTGGTAGCGCCGCCGATCTCCACTACCATCAGTTCCCCAAGCCCGGCTTCCGCTTCGGTACCGTCGGCCACGAGCCGTGCGGCCTTCAGCGTCGCCATCGGTGTCGGCATCAGAATGTCGCCGACGTATTGCTGGGCCTTATCAAGCCCCTTGGCGTGAACGACCCGGCGAATAAAGGTTTCCCGTATCGCCGCGCGCGCCGGCTCGACGTTGAGCACGTTCAACTCGGGCAGCACATTTGCGGCGATTTCAACGTGCTTGCCGGCTGCGGCAAGCATCTGCGCGACGCTGCCGGCCACCACCCGATTGCCCGCCACGACGAAGGATGCGGTGACTTTCGAAGCCGCCAGGCGTTCGGCGTTGTTCAGGATAACGTTTTTGTCGCCGCCGTCCGTGCCTCCGGCCAGTAGGATGAGGTCGCAGGGTGTCGCTTCGATTTCGGCGACGCTTTCGGGGCTAAGCTCGTAGCCGTAGGAACGGACGAGCTTCGCGCCTGCGCCAAGCGCCGCCCGCCGCGCAGCTTCGAGCGTTAGCTCCGGGACCAGGCCCACGGCAATCAGCCTCAGGCCGCCCGCGGCGCTGCTGCACGCCATCCGCCGCTCTATCGGCACCCGTTCGACGACCGGATTCGCGGCGTACAATCGGTCAAGAGCGTTCCTTAATCCAATCGTGATGTCCCGATCGACGGTACTGGGCGCCTGCGCCCGGCCAAGCACTTCTTCCGTGTCGGTGTCGGCGGCGAGAACCTTGGTGAAAGTACTGCCGAAGTCGATTAGAAGATGCACGCCCATCGCAGGATTCCACCGGTATCGGCGCCGGACTCTGCGCCAGGCGCTGCCCGGATCGGAGATGGCACGCCGCCCGGGTTAGACAACGCCGCGGCTGCGCAAGCCGGCCAGCCCCTCGCGGCTTATCTGAAGCTCGTTCTCATAGAACCATTCGTTATCGGCACCCAGCACAGGCGCGGGCTTGCGAACCTCAGGGGCCTTATCATGCAGCCGCAGCGGAGAAGTTATGACCGTTATGCGCCCGAGCGACGGATGATCGATCTCTTGCAGCATGCCCCGCTGGTGCAGATCCGGATCGGTCAAAACCTCTGGCAGCTCCTGGACCATCCCGCACAATACGCCGCCTGCGTTCAGCCGGTCCATCAACTCGCGTTTGGGAAACGTGCGTGTCCAGAGAGCGATAATCTGGTCAAGCTCGTCCTGATGCTCGACGCGGGCCTTAGAGGTTGCAAAACGTTCATCCCGGCAAAGCTCCGGGCGCCCCATAAAATCGCATAAACGGCGCCACCTTTCGTCGCTGTCGCCCAGGATGAGGACGTAGCCGTCTCGCGCCGGATAGACGCTCGACGGCGCAATAGCCGCTCCCGGCGAGCGGTTGCCAGTGCGTAGTTGGGTGCATCCCAGCCCGTAATACGCTCCAACGTGCGTGGTCAGGGTCGGAATGACCGCGTCGTAGAGCGCTATCTCTGCCTGCAACCCCTTGCCGGTGCGGTCGCGCTCGCGGATAGCCGCCAGGATCGCAGCCGTAAAGTGAGCGCCTCCCAGGATATCGGCAATCGTAGGTCCCGCTCTCATCGGAGAACCCGAGGCCTCCCCGGTCGTGCCCACGATGCCGCCCATCGCCTGCACCACCGGGTCGAACGCCGGCAGCTTAGCGTACGCTCCCGTGCGCCCGTATCCGGTGACCGAAGCGTAAATCAGCCGCGGGTTGATTGAACTCAACGTTTGATAGTCGCAACCCAGGCGGGCCATCACCCCGGGTGCGAAATTTTCCACCAGAAGGTCGAAACGGCTGACCAGGCGTTTAAAGATCTCCAGCCCTTCGGGTTTTTTCAGGTTGAGGGTCACCGACCGTTTGTTCGAGTTCATTAGAGCGAACGGGAGGCCGATCGGCGCACCCGGCCGCCGGTAGAACGTCCGACCGTGCTCGCCACCGTCGGGCGACTCGATTTTGACGACTTCGGCGCCGAGGAAGCTCAGCAGCATGGTCGCATAGGGTCCGGCGTAATAGTGGCTCAGGTCGAGTACCCGGAGATCATCGAGCGGCCCATTCATCGCATTGCCAACTGACGAAACCATCATTCCCGCGACCGATTCGGCCGGGACATTCGCGACCCTGTTTTGGCTCGCTGAACTGCTGACGCAGCAGGCGCGCTTCGCTTCCCCTGGTTCGTAACGCGCCGGCAAAACCAAATGTTTTCTCGCATGCCCTAGATCCGTTGTCAAGGAAGGTATTTTTTCCGCTGTCGCCGTTCTGAAATCAATCCCGGCAGGCCGTGCGGATGCAGTTGTGCGGCTTTAGCTTCGCGCTGCCCGGTGGAAACTTGGATTCCAGGCCGGCCGCCGACGCCGACAGCATGCCCATTTAAGCAGACTGCGGTTCGGGCTCGAAGCCCGCACCTTCGATAAGGCGCAGCGTACGCTCGTAATCCCATCCAGGCGTTGTCAGGTAGCCATTGACGAAGATCGAGTTAACCGCCTTGAAGAGGTCCGGCTGGCGTGCGCCCAGGTTCAACTCGCGGCCTCCGGCCGCCCGCACTTCGGTTTGCGGGTTAAGGAGCCGAAAGACGCATACGGCTTTCAGGCATCGTTCCGGCGTGAGCCATCGTGCGTTCTCAAGCGGGGTCTTACCGATAGGGGAGAGGAAATTGATCGGCAAGGAATCGACGGCGAGCCTGCGAGTGGCGTACGCGAGATCGAGCACGTCGTCGTCAGTCTCGCCCATGCCAATAATGCCGCCGCAGCAGGTTTTGAGACCCGCCCGGCGGACGTTTTCGATGGTTGCCACCCGATCGTCCCAAGTGTGAGTCGTGCAGATGCTCGGGTAAAAGCGGCGGCTGGTATTGAGGTTATGATTTATCCAGCCGGCGCCGGCTGACTTCAGCTCTGAGGCCTGCTCGCGGCTCATGAGACCCAGCGACAGGCATAATTCCAGACCCGGAAATCGCCTGCTTACCTGCTCGCAGGTCTCCGCCAGGAGCGCAACGTCGCGGACCGCCGGCCCGCGCATACTGCAGACCATGCAATAACGGTTCGCGCCGCTTTGCAGTGCCGCTTCGGCCTCGCGCAGCAGAGTGTCGGTAGTCTTCAGCCGGTACACGGGAATGTCGGCGCGCGAGATGCGCGATTGCGAGCAGTAATGACAATCTTCGGAACAGATGCCGCTTTGAGCGTTGCTAAGGACACAGAGCTTAACCCGCCGCCCGAAGGAAGCCTCGCGCACCCGCATCACCGCCGCCAAGAGGTCGTCCAGGCGTTCGTCGGGACAGGCAAGGAGGGCGCGGGCTGTCTCGCGATCCAGTTCTCCGCCCGCCAGCACGTGTTCGACTGTCCGATGAAGGTCAATATCCTCGAATCGCATTGTCGCTCCTCGCCTCGTCGTTCCCTGCATCGATGGCTGCTGAGCCGCCTTGCGACAATAGAGGCGAGATGCAACCGAGATCAAGGCGCCCAACGCCGCTCATCCCTTCTGTAAGAGACGACTCGGCCGGGAGAATCTCCCACAGAGGCTATCCAACTGAAAAAGGTTGGATTTGCGGCTGCGCCAAGGCCATATAGAATTCGGTGGTAGAAGCCCGGCCGTAGTGCGGGCGAGAATCTCGAAGTGACGGGGACTCCTGGAGTATCCAAATGTTCGCTGAAATGAAGCCTCGGGCGAGGTCTAAGCGGCCCTTTGCAACCATCGAGGAGGCGCTCGAAGAGATCCGCCGGGGCCGCATGGTCATCCTCATGGACGACGAAGAGCGCGAGAACGAGGGTGACCTATGCCTGGCCGCCGAAAAGGTCACGGCCGAGGCGATCAACTTCATGGCCAAGTACGGGCGTGGACTGGTCTGCATGCCGATGGCGCCGCAGTGGATTGACCGGCTGGGACTCACCATGATGGTTGGCGACAACCAGGCCCGTTTCGGCACAGCGTTTACCATTTCGGTTAGCGCACGCAGCACCGGCGCCTCGGGGGTCTCGGCCCAGGAGCGCGCCGCGACCATCCTCAAAGCGGTGCGCGAGGACGCGACGCGCGACGACTTCGTCACACCCGGCCACGTTTACCCGCTGCGGGCGCGCGAGGGCGGAGTCCTGGTACGCACGGGCCAGACCGAAGGCGCGGTCGATCTCGCGCAGCTCGCCGGTCTTCGTCCGGCGGGCGTCATCTGCGAAATCCTCAAAGACGACGGTACGATGGCACGGCGCGACGATCTGGTGGAATTCGCCGGAGTGCACGGCCTCAAGCTGCTAACGGTCGCCGATATCATCGAGTACCGCTTGCGGCACGAGACCATGGTAGAGCGAATCGCGGAGGCCCGGCTGCCTACCGCCTACGGCGAGTTCCGCGCCCTGGTTTACCGCAACCGCATCGACCAGACCGAGCATCTGGTGCTGGTGATGGGCAAAATCGACCCGTCCGAGCCAACGCTCGTGCGTGCCCATCGCGAGTATCTGCCCGGCGACGTCTTTGGTTACCGGCTGCGTGACACGCGCAGCCTGCTGCGCGCGGCCATGAAGCGAATCGCTGATAACGGCGGCGGAGTGATCCTCTACCTCAAGCGTGAATCGAACGGGATCGCCGGCGAGTTCGGCCGCGGCCCGAAGCTCGCAAGTACGCATTTTGGCCGGCCCGAGGCAGACTTTCGCGACTACGGAATCGGCGCACAGATTCTGCGCGACGTAGGGGTACGCAAGATGGTATTGCTGTCGGACGCTGCGCCGCGGCTGGCGAACCTGCCCGGCTACGGCCTCGAGGTCGTCGACACGGTAGCGCTCAGCGACGTTGGCGCGCGCCGCGGTGCGGACACACCGTAGGGAAATGCCAGCGGCCGTGGCCGTAGGAACATTGCATAACGAAAGCTGTGCCCCGGCAGCCTGAAGATCCAGCGAGCTTCGAATTGCAGCGCGAAAAGCGCATCCCGATTGTCACGATGGCCAAGAGCGGGCCGGGGGTAAATCGCTGGCCGCTTTACTGGGCAGTTATGTTCGCCCTCGCCCTCGTGATGGGAGCAACCGGTAACGCCCGTGCGCTTATCGGCGGCAACGGCCAGATCGTCGGCATCGGCGCGGTGGCAGTCGACCGCGCGCTTGCGCCCGGCGCAAACACCAGCCTGATCGTCACAGCTCAGATACTGCCCGGATGGCATATCAACTCGGACCAACCCCTTGACCCCGCTTACATCGCAACGCGGCTCTCGGTCAGAGCACCGCAGGGTATTGCTGCCGGAGCAATCAGCTACCCGGCGTCGCAGACAGTAAGATTCGGCTTCTCACGAGGCGAGAAGCTTTCAGTGTTCAGCGGGAACGTAAGCTTTCGAGTCCCGCTCATAGTGGCGACAACTTATGCGCCCCAGCCCGGCGCGGCGCTTGGCGTGACGCTTGCCTACCAGGCATGCAATGACCTCGAATGCCTTCCGCCCACCAAAGTCGAGTACACGGAGCCGATCCGGGCACTTGCCGTAAAGGCGGCGGACTCCGCGCGTGCCGGAACGCAGCCGGAAACGGGCTCGCCAGCACTCGCGCGCGAGTTCCACACCTACGGTTACACAGTAGGCTTCTTGCTGGTCCTGCTGGCCGGCTTCGGGCTTAATCTGACGCCCTGCATCTATCCGCTCATCGGCGTCACGCTCGCCTTCTTTGGGTTTCAGGGCGGTGCCTACCGCAAAACCTTTGCCCTTGCGCTCCTGTATGTGCTGGGCATCGCCCTCACCTTCTCAGGCCTGGGCGCAGCCGTGGCGGTTACGGGCGGCCTTTTCGGGTCCGCGATGCAGAACCCGTACGTGCTTGCCACGGTGGCGCTGCTGATGGTGGTGCTGGCGGCGTCTAGCTTCGGGTGGTTCGTCATTCAGCCGCCGCACTGGCTGTTGAAGCGCGCAGGCGCAGCGAGGCCGGGTTACGCTGGCGCACTGATCATGGGAATGGGTATGGGAGTGGTCGCGGCGCCATGTATCGGACCGATCGTGCTCGGGCTCATGCTGATGGTCGAGCGCAGTCAAAGCCCGATTTTGGGGTTCGCGCTCTTTTTTACGCTCGCACTCGGGATGGGGGCACCCTACGTCGGGCTGGCCCTCGCTGCTGGCAGTATCAGGCAACTGCCACGCTCGGGCGAATGGCTCTGCTGGGTCGAGCATCTGTTCGGTTTCATTCTGATTGGCCTTGCAATCTATTACGTGGAACCGCTGATGCCGCCAGCCTTGGCCGAGAGCGTGTTACCGCTTTACGCGGCGGCTGCCGGGATTTACATGGGGTTTCTGTCGCCGCGGGGACGAAGCTGGCGTCCCTTCATGGTGGTGCGAAGCGCGCTTGGCCTCGTGTCCGCCGTCGCGCTCGTCTGGATTCTCATCCCTCATCAACCCAGCAAGCAGTTGCCGTTTAGCCCATTCAGCCGCGAGCAGCTCGCACGCGCTACGGGCGAGCGGCGTCCGGTTTTGGTGGATTTCAGCGCTCGATGGTGTATTCCGTGCCGTGAAATGGACCAAACAACTTTTCGCGACCGCACCGTGCTGCGAGCTGCCACCCGTTTCGTTGCACTCAGGGCCGACCTGACGGCCGACAACGAACGCAGCCGGGCCATCATCCGCGAGTTTGAAATCCGAGGCGTTCCCACTACGGTTTTGGTCGATTCGCACGGCAGGATTCGCAAACGGGTGGTGGGATACATCGGCCCCCATGCGCTCGCAGACGCGCTTGCGCACGTGAACTAACGCACTCAACAGAGCGCCGAGAAGCGCGCCGTTCGCAGCAGGCGGCGAGAGCACCCCAGGGGACGCGACCCGTTCGCGTAGAACGCCTGCGAATTCGTTTTGAACAAGAAGACGACGTTTTATCAATGGCATATATCAGGCACCCTTTGCGGTCTTGTTTTTCCGGAGCTTTAGCGCGACGAATGCTTTACATTAGCGAATAATCCTAGCCGTCCGACCAAAATCCAAACGAGGTTTTGATTTTGGTCGATTTTAATCGGTATGCCCTTTACTTTGGAGACCGTACCGGGTAACCTAGACAAGAGGCTTCGCCAAGGTCGGCATCTCTTTTCACCCTATGGCAAATAACCAAAGTTCCGAGAATTACGGCGCCGAATCGATCAAGGTGCTCGAAGGCCTTGAGGCGGTTCGCCGGCGCCCCAGCATGTACATCGGTGACACCGGAGAACGCGGGCTTCATCACCTGGTTGGAGAAATCGTCGACAACTCAGTTGACGAGGCGCTCGCGGGCTTCTGCACCGAGATAAACGTCGTCATCCATAGCGACGATAGGATCGCGATAGAGGACAACGGGCGTGGAATACCGGTGGAGGTTCATCCAACCGAGAAGCGTTCCGCGCTCGAAGTCGTGCATACCGTGCTGCACGCCGGCGGCAAGTTCGAGCGTCAGGCGTACAAGGTCTCGGGCGGCTTGCATGGGGTCGGCGCTTCGGTTGTAAACGCGCTCAGCGAAGAATTCGAGGTTGAAGTCCGCCGGGGCGGCCGCGTCTATTATCAGCGTTACGAACGCGGCGTCCCCAAGACCAAGGTCGAGCAGCGGGGAAACACCAAGGTCTCCGGCACCAAGACCACGTTTTCACCCGACCCGGAGATTTTCCGCGAGGTCCGCTTCAAGTACGAAGCAATCGCGCGCTACCTGCGCGAGATGGCCTACCTGAACGCCGGGCTTCTGGTTCGGTTGCGGGACGAACGAACCCGCAAGCAGGAAGAATTCCATTTCAAAGGCGGGATCGCAGAGTTCGTCGGCACGCTGGTTGAGGGCAGCGAGCCCTTGCACAGCGTGGTCTACTTCCGCGGGGTGCGCGAAGGCGTCGATATCGAATGTGCGCTGCAATGGACGGACGCGGTGCATGAAACGATTTTCAGTTACGCCAACAACATTCACACCGTTGAAGGCGGAACTCATCTGTCGGGCCTCAAGTCGGCACTGACGCGGACGGTCAACGCGTACGCCACACGCAACAACTTGTTCAAGAACAAGGAGATGCGCCTCGAGGGCGACGACACGCGCGAGGGCCTGGTTGCGGTAATCAGCGTCAAGCTAGGCGAGCCGCAGTTCGAGGGGCAGACCAAGACCAAGCTTGGCAATTCCGAGGTTGAGGGATTGGCCGCGGCGCTGGTCAACGAGAAGCTGGGCGAGTACCTCGAAAAGAATCCTTCGGCGGCCCGGCGCATAGTGGCGCGCGCCATCGAATCCGCGACTGCCCGCGAAGCCGCCCGCAAGGCGAAAGAACTGGTACGCCGCAAGGGGGCGCTCGATTCCGGATCGCTTCCCGGCAAGCTTGCGGACTGCCAGGAACGCGACCCATCGCGAAGCGAGTTGTTTATCGTAGAAGGCGACTCCGCAGGCGGCTCGGCCAAGCAGGGCCGCGACCGCCGCACGCAGGCGATCCTGCCACTGCGCGGCAAAATCCTGAACGTCGAACGGGCGCGCATCGACAAGGTGCTATCTTCGGCAGAATTGCGCACGCTTATCACGGCGCTCGGCATGGGCGTGGGCGACGAAAAAGATCTTTCGCGCCTGCGCTACCACACGATAATCGTCATGACCGACGCCGACGTCGACGGCTCGCACATTCGGACCCTGCTGCTCACCCTCTTTTTCCGCCAGTTTCCGGAAGTTATCGAAAACGGCTACCTCTACGTTGCGCAGCCGCCGCTCTTTCGGGCCAAAAAGGCACGCCATGAGCGTTACCTGAAGGATGAAGCGTCTCTCGAAGACTATCTGACCGACATGGGCGTCGAAGCGGTTGAGCTCGAGGCCGGCTCCGGCAAGGCGGCACGCGAGTTCAAAGGGGCGCAACTGAAGGCCTTGGTACGCAAGGTGCTTCATTACGAACGGATGTTCGAGGCGCTTGAACGCCGTGGCAAGGAGCGCGCCATCGTCGCTGCGCTCGCGCGGCTGGCCGCTGAAAAGCGCATCAGCGCCGACAGCTTCCACGACGAGCAGTCGGCGCGAGAGATGGCCGAAGAAATTCGGAGTGCTGTCAAGCTCCCAGGCCTGGTTGCGCGGGCTGAACCCGAGGACGGCCTGTCCACCTTCCGCACTGTGTTCTCCCATGTCGGCAACGGCGCCAGTGCGCCGACGGTGGTCGATTCCGCGCTTTTTCACTGCGGTGAACTTCGCGAAATCCGCCGCCTGGCACCCGAAATCGAAGCGCTCAAGCCGCCCTTCAGGATAAAGACGGCCGACAACGGCGAGAGCACCGCCGAGACGCTCAAGGATGCGGCCGGCGCGGTGCTGACCGCTGGGAACAAGGGCGTTGAGATTCAGCGTTACAAGGGCCTTGGCGAGATGAATCCGGAGCAACTTTGGGAGACAACGATGAATCCCGAGAAGCGCTCGCTGCTTCGGATCCAGGTGGGTTCGCAAGAAGAGGCCGAGGAGATGTTCAGCAAGCTGATGGGCGACCAGGTCGAACCCCGCCGCCGCTTCATCGAGGAGAACGCGCTCAACGTTCGCAACCTTGACGTGTGACCGGCAGGCCAAGTGCGGGCCGGTATCCAACCCGGGGCCGAAAACGGCGCAGAGGCTCTGCAGCGCCGTGCGGTCTCAATTTGCACTCTCAGGCATATAGATGGCGACAACCAACGGCGGCGAGCCGATTCGTAACGAGCCGGCTCACCTGAATATCGAAGACGACATGCGGCAGTCCTACCTGGACTACGCCATGTCGGTAAATATCGGCCGGGCGCTGCCCGATTTACGCGACGGCCTGAAACCGGTCCATCGCCGAATTCTCTACGCGATGTTCCGCGAAGGCCTGCTCTCGAACCGGCGCTACTCGAAATGCGCCGGCGTCGTGGGCGAGGTGCTCAAGCGCTACCATCCCCACGGCGACATGGCGGTCTACGACGCGCTGGTGCGCATGGCGCAGCCCTTCAGCATGCGCTACCCGCTTATCGACGGCCAGGGAAACTTCGGCTCGGTCGACGGTGACCCTCCGGCAGCGTACCGCTACACGGAATGCCGGCTGACGCGTCTTGCCGAGCGGATGCTGGCCGACATCGACAAGGACACGGTCGATTTCATCCCCAACTTCGACGGGTCGCAGGAGGAGCCGGCAATTTTGCCGGCGCAAATCCCCAACCTGCTCATCAATGGTTCTGACGGAATTGCGGTCGGGATGGCGACCAATATTCCGCCGCACAATCTGGGCGAGGTTTGCTCCGCCTTGCTCGCACTTGTCGAGAAGCCCGACCTCACGCTGGAAAAAATCCTCGACATGATTCCCGGGCCCGACTTTCCCACCGGCGGCCAGCTCCTGGGCAGCAAGGCGATACGGCAGGCGTATCTCTCAGGACGCGGGATTCTAACGATGCGCGCGCTCGCGGTTATCGAGACCGACAAGCGCACGGGGCGCGCCTCGATCGTGGTGCGCGAGATCCCCTACCAGGTGAACAAGACCCGGCTTATCGAACGGATCGCCGACTTGGTGAACGACAAGCGCATTGACGGGATTGCCGACCTGCGGGACGAGTCGGACCGCGACGGGATGCGCATCGTTATCGAGCTCAAGCGCGACGCCGAACCCCGGGTCGTGCTCAACCAGCTCTTCAAGCTCACTCCGATGCAGGAGAGCTACGGGCTCATCATGCTCGCGATCCGGGACGGCCGCCCGCGCGAACTCAGCCTGCGCGACATGCTGGTGGCCTTCCTCGACCATCGCAAGTACGTGCTCACCCGGCGCTCGCGCTACGAACTCAGGGAAGCCGAGAAAAGACAGCACGTGCTCGAGGGACTGCTGGTAGCCCTGCGCAACCTCGACGCGGTCATCAAGCTCATCCGCGCGGCCAAGGACGCCGACACGGCGCGGGCTGAGCTGATGGCGCGCTTCAAACTCACGCAGGTGCAGGCGCAGGCGATCCTCGACCTGACGTTGCGCCGCCTCACTTCGCTCGAGCGCGAGAAGATCGAGGCCGAGCATAAGGAGGTCGGCGAGACCATCGCTCGCCTAAAACGAATTCTCGCCGACGAACGCGAGCTGATGAGGCTCGTAGCCGACGAAATCAGAGACATAAAGAAGGAGTTTGCCGATTCGCGCCGCACGCAAATCGTCGAGGCTGAGGCTGAGCTCTCCGTCGAGGATTTGATCGTAGACGAGGACGTACTGGTTACCGTCACTCACGGCGGTTATATCAAGCGCACCCCGCTCTCGCTTTATCGTACGCAGCGGCGCGGAGGACGCGGCCGAATTGGTGCAACCGCCGGGGAGCAGGATTTTATCGAGCAGCTCGTCCCGGTAGGAACCAAGGATCGCCTGCTCTTTCTCACCAGCGCCGGCAAAGCCTATGCGCTCAACGCTTACGAAATTCCCGAAGCCGGGCGCGCCGCGCGCGGCCGCTCGATTGCCAACCTGCTTTCGTTGGGCGCCGGCGAGAAGCTCTCGGCGCTTATCCCCGTTCCTAAGGACACTGCCGGAAAGTACCTCTTCTTTGCCACCCGCCGTGGACGGGTGAAAAAGACCGAACTCGAGGCCTTCGCCAATATCCGCTCCAACGGCATCATTGCGATTAACCTCGAAGAGGGCGACGAACTGATCGACACCCGGATTACCAACGGCGACCAGCAGATAGTGCTCTCGACACGCGGCGGCCAGGCGATCCGGTTCCAGGAGGATGAAGTGCGCCCGATGGGACGCGGGACCCAGGGCGTCATCGGCATAGAGCTCGAGAGTTACGCGGTCAAAGAAGGCACGGCCACTGAGCTCATGACTGACGAAGTGGTCTCGATGGCAGTAGTGCGCGAAGACGAAACGCTGCTTACAGTCTCGGAACTTGGTTACGGAAAGCGGACCAGTGCAAGCGAGTACCGGCTTATCCGGCGTTCCGGTAAAGGTGTTATCACGCTGGACCTGACGGCAAAGACCGGCAAGGTTGTCGGTGTCCGCCAGGTTGGCACCGACGATCAGGTGGTGCTGATCACGAGCAGCGGCAAAGTGATCCGCCTCGACGTCAAAGGGGTGCGAATAATGGGCCGGAACACCCAGGGAGTGAGGTTGGTCCGGCTTGAGAAGGGCGAACGCGTACAGGCCGTAGCACCGCTGGCGGAGCGCGAAACCGACGAGAGTGAACCGACCGCAAACGGCAATGACACTGAACAGGACACGGGCGATTAACGGCGTCTAGTGTGATGTCCCGCTAAAAAGTTTACGGCGGTCGTTCCTGGCATGAGATTCTTCGCTTCGGCAGCCGGCGGTGTCCCGAGCGGTGTTGAAAATTGAAGTGGCGGTACTCCTCGCCCGATCGGAAGATCGGGTCGCACATGAAGGAGGAGAGACCGCCATTAGGAAGAATGACAATAGAAACGCGCCGATTGCTCGGTCTCACGGACGCAGCTTGCCGCGCCGCGATCTCAAGGCGCGCCGCTTGACCACCGCTTGGAACGAGCCCGCATCGGAGCCTTGGAACTTGAGTCTAACTATCGCCGTGGTTAGCTGAGTAAACCGCGGCGGCAGCTTCCAGGGCACGGCCGCGCGCCGTCTCGACTCCCATCGAGCCCAGAATCGTTTCTAACGCGGCAAGAACAAGCGTTACGTTCTCGCGCCGCGCCGATTCGCCCATCAGGCCAATCCTCCAGACCCGGCCTTTGAACGGCCCAAGGCCTGCACCAACCTCGATATTGAATTCACGGAGCAGCCGGTCGCGAACCGTGGCTTCGTCGGCTCCGGCGGGAACCGCAACCGTCGAAAGCTGGGGAAGCCGATAACCTTCCTGGGCCACGAGCTGAAGTCCCATCGCTTCGAGTCCAGCATGCAGCGCCTGCGCATTGAGCGCGTGGCGTCGAAAACGGGCCTCGAGCCCCTCTTCGACGACCAATCGAAGCGCTTCGTAAAGCGCGTAGTTCATCGTGATGGGCGCGGTGTGGTGGTAAAGGCGCGCGCCGCCCCAGTACTGCTCGATCATCGCGAGGTCGAGATACCAGGACGGGCACTTGGTCCGGCGCTGGCGCACAACCTCCATCGCGCGCGCGCTCAACGTTACCGGCGCAAGGCCGGGCGGCGCGCTGAGACCCTTCTGCGTGCAGCTATAGCAGGCGTCTATCTGCCAGGCGTCAATGTCGACTGCCACGCAGCCCAGCGAAGTCACCGTATCGAGCACCATCAGGGCGCCGTGCTCATGGGCCAGTTGCGCTATCTCCTCGACAGGCTGATAAACCCCCGTCGACGTTTCCGCATGAACCAGGGCCACGAGGGCCGGACGGCGTAATTTTTTTAGCGCCGCGCCGATTTGCGCCGGCTCGACGATCCGTCCCCATGGCGAGTCGACCCGGGTAACGCGGGCGCCGAGGCGCTGCGCGCAATCGACGAACCGCTCGCCGAAAATCCCGGCCACGCCAATGACCACTTCGTCTCCCTCTTCGATTAAATTGGAGAGCACCATCTCCATCCCGGCCGAACCCGTCCCCGAAGCCGGAAAGGTAATCTCGTTCTTGGTGCGAAAAACGATGCGCAGCAGCTCCTTTATCCGCTCCATCACCAGGATGAACTCGGGGTCGAGATGGCCGAGCATCGGGGCCGCCATCGCCCGCATCACGCGCGGATGGACGTTCGAGGGCCCTGGGCCGAGCAGGACACGCTGGGGCGGGTTGAGCTCGGGAAAGTCACTCGTCAAGTTTCGTAAACCTCCTGCCTTTGCCAGTGCTGAGCCTGCCGACCCAGCAGGACGCTGAGGGCGTGTCGCTCGCAACCGGGAGCGCTGTTTATTATGCCTGCCTGCAGCGAACCCACAAAGAGCCCTTCGCGTAGCAGCGGCGCGGACCCCAGCGGCGGCTTCATGCTACAGTTTCAGGTATGGCCCGGTTCGGGGAACAGCACGCCACAGGGCTGGATCGCGGCTTGATAGCGGAACTGGCGGCAATTCTGCCCCAAGAGTCCATCGTCTGGCGGCAAAGCGAACTCAAAGTTTACGAGTGCGACGGCTGGACCATCGAAAAGAGCATGCCCAGCCTGCTCGTTTTGCCGCGCACGACCAGCGAAGTGAGCGGCGTCCTGCGCGTGCTTGATCGCAGGGGCGTTGCCTTCGTGCCGCGAGGCGCCGGGACGGGCCTTTCCGGCGGGAGCTTGCCGGTAGGCGCGCCGGTGATGGTTTGCGTATCGAAGATGAACCGCATACTTTCGATTGACCTCCGAAATCGCCGCGTCGAAGCCGAGGCGGGGGTGGTCAACCTCAACGTCACGAACGCGGTGCGGCCCGAGGGTTTTTTCTACGCGCCTGATCCGTCTTCGCAGACCGCATGCACGATCGGCGGCAACGTCGCTGAGAACTCAGGCGGACCCCATACGCTCAAGTACGGCGTCACCGCCAACCATGTGCTCGGCCTTGAACTGGTGCTACCCGATGGCGAGGTAGTCGAGCTGGGAGGAACGGCCGAGGAGCGATGGGGCTACGACCTGGCCGGCGCCGTGATCGGCGCCGAAGGCACCGTGGGGATTGTGACCCGGGCGACGCTGCGCCTTTTGCGCGAACCGGAAAACCATCGTACGCTGCTCGCCGTTTTCCCGGACGTTCAAAGCGCGACGAAGGCGGTTTCCGGAGTGATCGCCGCTGGAATAGTCCCCGGTGCTATCGAGATGATGGACGCGCTTATCATCCGCGCAGTCGAAGAGGCCTTTCATATTGGTCTTCCAGTAACAGCCGGAGCGGTGCTGATCGTCGAACTTGACGGTTTGACGGCCGGGCTCGACAAGCGCGCCGACGGCGTCGGACAAATTCTGCGAGAAAACGGCGCAGGGGAAATTCGCGCTGCGCGCGACGAGGCCGAGCGGACGCAGATTTGGAAGGGGCGAAAACGCGCCTTCGGTGCCGTCGGACGGCTGGCTCCAAACTACGCAACTCACGACGGCGTCGTGCCACGCACCCGGCTGCCTGATATCCTGCGTGCGATCTCCGCAATTGCCGACCGTTATCATTTGCGAATCGGCAACGTGTTCCATGCTGGCGACGGCAATATCCATCCGATCATCCTTTTCGACGAGCGCGACGCGGACGAAGTGCGCCGATCGATCGAGGCCGGACGCGATATCCTGCGGGCGTGCGTCGAGATGGGCGGAAGCTTAACCGGCGAGCACGGTATCGGCGCCGAAAAGCAACGCGAGATGCCGCTGCTGTTCTCGCCCGACGATTTGATAGCGATGACCGAGCTCAGGCGCGTTTTCGATCCTGCTGAGCGCTCGAACCCCAACAAAGTGTTCCCGACGCCCGGCGGATGCGTCGAAGTTGCGGTGCCTCGACGTCAGGCGGCACTTTAGCAGGGTGCCGGGCCACATCGTTCCTTGACCAACGCTAAAGCTCAAACGGCCGCGCTAGAGATGCAGCACCTGCTCGGTGCGGACCGCGTGCGGGAGCCGGCCGGCGCGGAGCGGCTTGCCGCGCTGACGGTCGTCGAGCCACGCTCCGAGGCGGAGATCGCCGAACTGGTTCGCAAATGCGAAAGCGACCGCCTGACTCTGGCGCCGATAAACACGGGGCGTTTGCTCGCGACAATTAGAAGGGAGCCGGTCGTTGTAGGAGTAGCGCTTAACAGAATGGCGCCGGTAACCGCCTACGAACCCGACGACATGACGATTACGGTTCAGGCGGGTGCAACACTTGAGGCCGTCAACGGCTGCTGCGCCGGCCGCCAGCAATGGCTACCCGCCGACCCGCCCTCACCGCGTAGCACGACAGTCGGTGCGATGGTCGCTGCCGCCCGCAGCGGTCCATTTCGTCTTGCGGAAGGGAGCGTGCGAGACCTTGTCATAGGAATACGGTTCGTCGGCAGGACCGGACGAATCGTTCATGGCGGCGGGCGCGTGGTGAAGAATGTTGCGGGTTACGACCTGATGCGCGTGATGACCGGATCGCTGGGCACCCTGGGCGTAATAACCA
>JAJYVB010000278.1 GCA_021792265.1 Deltaproteobacteria bacterium
CGGGCGTCGCACCGCGTGCCATTGCCGCTCCCAACGCGCTACCTCTCATGGTGGTGGGCCCGGTCCACGTCAATTTCCCGGTAACCGGCCTCGGCGTATCCCCGACGATAAGAATGCTCAGGATCCGTAATGCGAGCCGCACCACCGCCCTTGACGGCTCCATCGGGTCCATAACCAACCCGGCCTTCGCCATTGCCGCCCAGAGCGGCTCGTTTCCGATCGCTCCCGGGCAGATGGTCGTGCTCGAGTTGTCCTTTACTCCGAGCGTTCTGGGCCCGAATACCGGCAGCCTTGCCATAACCAGCAACGATCCGAAGCGCCCGAGCATGACGATCACGCTGCGCGGCAATGGCGCCCCCGGCCTGCTCGCCCTGCGCCGGCGGGTGCCTTTCGGCGTGGTCCCGACCGGGGGCGGCAGAACCGAGATGCTGATCATCAGGAACGCCGGCCGCGGCCTTCTGACCGGCAGCGTGGCGGGCTCGCTCTCCGCCCCCTTCAGCATAGCCTCGGGCTCGGGCTCGTTTTCCCTTCAGCCCAAGCAGACCCAGGTCGTGACGGTATCGTTCAACCCGACCGCGCCCGGCATCATGAAGCAGACGCTTGCGGTGTCGAGCAACGACCCGAAGCTCTCCAGCGTCGATGTGCTGCTCATCGGCAAGGGCAAGGGCAATGCCACCCAGCCCCCGTTGCAGCTGAGCAGCCTCGACCATTTCGTCGTCGCGGGTGGCAAGGATTCAAGCGGCCAGCCTCTTGCCAGCAGCGAGATCTATCAGGGTTATCCAAAGGCGCAGTTCATCACCGGGCCGGCGATGAACGATCCGCGCGAGCATGCCATGGTCGTGACTTCGAATGCTCTCAATTTTCCGGACTGCGGCACTTCGACGTCCAACCCGGTGGTCATGCCATCGATCGTGGCTGGAGGAGAGGATCCGACCGGCGTCACCGCGACCAGCGAGATCTTCAACCCGTGCACTGACAGTTTTACCCCCGGCCCCCAACTTGTAACCGCCCGAAAGTCGGCCGCAGTGGCTGACAACGGCACCGACAACCCTCTGCTCATCGGCGGAATCGATGCCAACGGACATGCCCTGGCATCGACCGAGCTGGTGAACCGGGATTCGAATTTTCCGACAAGCGCTTCCTTCTCGGCAGGGCCGACCATGAGCACTCCGCGAGTGTACGCGGGCGTCGCCACATTCGGCAGCAAGGTCTTCGTCGTGGGCGGAGAAAACAGGACCGACGGAGTTCTCGGTACTACCGAGGTCTACGATTACTCGAATCCGTCGGCCGGTTTCGTCGCCGGGCCGCAGCTTAACACCGCGCGCGCGGGGGCGATCGTGCTTCTGGTTAATGATTACAACGGGATCACTCGTTCCTTTATGGTCGCGGGTGGAGTTGATTCCAGCGGCAGGGCGTTATCTTCGACGGAAGTATACGATCCGACAACCAACGCTTTCGTGGCGGGCCCTCAAATGCCGGCGGCCACCGCACTGCCAACGACGGAACCTTTCGCCAGTAATACGATATCCAATGGCTATCTAATCGCCGGAGGAGCATCCCAGGTCGGCTTCAGTAGTAGCAACGGCATTACTCCGACAGGTGTGCTTGACTCGGTTCTGGTCTACCAACCAGGAACTCCCGGAGTGTATAGCGCATCTAACGCCACGTTCACCACAGCTCCAAAAATGTCGCAGCCGCGCATCGGGGCATCAATGGGAATACTGACAGACTCTAGCGTCAACAACAGCGTGGTCTTCGTGGTAATTGCGGGCGGCGACAACGGATCGGGCCCGCAGAACAGCGTGAACCTGTACAATCCAAACAAAAACACCATGAACACCGGTTCCGCGCTGACTACGGCGCGCGAGTTCGCGGCGAAACTAGGAATATAGAACCTGGCCGCCGCGATCGAGGCATCCCCTTAAAGAGAGCGCTCCGGCGCGTGAAGGCCGGAGCGCTCTCTTTTCAGAGCACCCGCGTCCCTGGCCAAGCACGTGTTTTTCCGCCTCATTCAAGCGGATATTCGATAACACTCTTATAACTACAGTCGGTTCCACCGGCTACCATGAAGGAGTCTCCTGCTGAAATAGGCATGGTAAACGAACCGCTTGTATTAACGTTATCGTTGTATGAGTAAATATCAGCGCCCCCGAACGGATAGTTTTCCTTATATTTCGTAGCTAACCCGTCAAAGGTTGCAAGCGATTCGCCCATTGCCGTTACCGCATCCCCTGTCCAACCAAAAAGGCCACACGGATATCCAGTGCCCGGATCATGTCCGGCCACCTGAATGAAGCCGCTCTGGGTTACCTGCCACCATACGTTCGCAAAGGAAGACCACGCCGTACCGGAGTTGCTGTAAAACAGCACTATCGGCGCCCCCAGGGTTGCGGCAACCTTGGGGTACTGCCACAGCCCGGCGGTGCACTGCAAAAGATCTCCGTTGATGTCCGAGCCGATTTCACCGGTGGTTTTACAGGCCGCGCCCAGCGCGACGGCACTGAGTACCAGGCGCCTTCGATGCGGACCATCGAGCGCGAGCTGATCTCGACCGGCACCGGCTTGCGCACCTCGAAGCTGGTGGCGGGAAGCGGCAAAAGCTGCGCTCGTTCTTGCGTCCAGAGTTCGCTGGCGGACGTTCCGCTCACATCGCGTCGCACCTCGAACGCGGCATCCAGATCCGCGAGCAACTGGCGCGAGATCCCCTCCAGGCTCTCGCCGCGCGGAATCGGGGTAAGATGCGCCAGCCGGATTGCCTTGCCGCGGGACTCCACGCCGCCTTTGTCGTGTCCCTCGCCGATCCGGGCGAAGTCGGGCTCGAACAGATATTGACTGACCAGCGCGAGGAACCAGCCGGTCAGTTCGCGTTTCGCACCGATGATCTTGCGCACTGCGAGTCCGAGATTGTCGTAGACGCAGCGCCGCGCCATTGCGCCCATATGAGCAAACGCCCGCACATGGCCGTCGAGAAAGGCGAGCTGGTCGCGGCGTTCGTAAAGCCAGGCGAACTCCCGCCCGGAGTACATCAGCCGCGGCGGGAACTTCCACGCCTTGCGCCGTTCCCCTCCGACCTCCACACCACCACTTCGAAAAAATCGATCTGAGCTTCGCCCGGGCGATTAACCAGCGGCACGTAGACCTCGCTGGCGGCGTCGCTCGCGCAGGTACTCATGAATCATGGTCAGGCCGACCTGGTAGCCTTCTTCCCGCAACGCGCGATGCAAGCGCACTCCGGTCAGCCGCTGCTTGGCGGTTGTGCGCGGCTCCCATTCCGCCAGCAGCTCCTCCAGGCGCGGTCGCACTTGCTCCCATATCGGCCGAACTCGTGGTTTATAACGCCGCGGCCCCGGCTTCGGTTGCTCGAGGTACTTTCTCACCGTGACGCGGCTTAAACCCATCTCACGTGCGACCCGCCGGCTACTCTGCCCCTCGATCAGAACCTTGTGTCGTATGACGTGCACCTGATCCATCCGCAGCATCCTCGTCCTCCGGCGCCACGCGCGTCCTCGCGCCCGGCCAACCGGAGTCTAGGCTTTCGGGTGGGTCATTTTTTCGGCGCGAAATTGATCAGTTTTCTAGCGCGATCTCCACTCGTGGCGCTTGCAACTCCACGGTCCCCGCGCCGAGCGTGAGCTTGCGCGGCCTGGCCCGGCCGTTGCGTACCACCAGCGCGTGGCCCTGCTCGTCGCGCTCGCTGCCATGGCGCTCGACGTAAGCGTCGGCTTCCGCCTGTTGAGCGCCTCAATCAGCATCCGCACCGCTCCCCTGCGCGCGATTTCATCCAGCAGCAAAACTTCCTCGCCCGCTTCCCTCTCATCCTGCTTCTCGACTACCTTCAGCATCGGTGGCGTCCTCCTTCCAACCCGGCTCCCACCGGGGTTTGCGTTGCCTACGCGGAAGGGTACGCCGCCTTTTTCATCCCGTCACGATCCACAACTTTCGGTAATAGCTCGCCCCGCGCCTGATTGCCTTCAAGCCTTCAGTTACCGAAATATTCGTTGATAGCGCGTCGGCACGCGTCCCGCAGTTCGTCTCGCGTTGCATCGCGCTTGCCGCGCGAGCGACCGATCAAGATCGTGCGCGTCGAACGGTCGATAACATAGTCCGGCGCCGGCC
>JAJYVB010000279.1 GCA_021792265.1 Deltaproteobacteria bacterium
ACTTGGCACCACGGCCGCCGAGGCGATGGCGAACGATGTGCAGAGCCACCAGGGCAGGGCACCGGAAATAACGATTTAGGAGCAGGCGAAAGCGGGCGAATATCGCAGGATCGAATCAATGAGTTGAGCGAACCAGGGCGAGCGCCGCGTGATACTCCGAAACGCTTCGGCCGAACACCGCGATCCGGCGATCGCGCCGTGCCTTGCGCTCCGCGACAAGGACAGACGTCCCCGAGGCACCGCGGCTGTCCTCTTTGAACGGAGGGTTGTACCTACTTAAAGTGACGGGCGAGTTCCGAGGCGTAAGTGGCGCCAACGAGGTGCGCGTTATGCGCCAGCCACTCGCTGAGCCGCGTGCTGCCGGTGGGCGGACCGCTCGCGACCAGCAGATTCGCCATGAGCCCGCGGACCTCGTCTCGCGTCAGGGTTACGTCGCGGGTGAGCCATCCGACCACCCTGGATAGCGTCAGCGCAAGTTCCGGCGCGACGTGGATTACCCGGGCACGGCTGCCAACCGTCTTCGCAAGCAGAGCCACCAGTTCTTTGAAGGCGAAGACTTCCGGTCCCACTGCATCGATGACCACGTTCGCGGTGTCCCGCGCGGCAGCAACGGTGAGCTCGGCGATGTCTTCGACAAAGATCGGCTGGATTCCGTAATCGCCTGAGCCCGGAACCGCGAAAAGCGGAAATCTGCGCAGAAGCCACGCGATATTGTTGATGAGAATGTCCTCGGGACCGAAGATAACCGTCGGCCGGATGATGGCGTGGGAAAGCCCCGATTGCTTAAGCTCGCGCTCCAGTATCGCTTTGCCGCGGAAGTAGGGCAGCGGAGAATCCTCGGAGGGATTCGTAATGCTCACATGGACGAACCGCCGCACTCCCGCCCGTGCGGCGGCGCGAATCAGGGTCCGGGTGTTCTCGACGGCTCGATCGTACGTCACCCCGCCGTAGCTGAAGCGAACCCAATAGGTATTGATGACGCTGCGCGCGCCCTTGAGGCTTTTCGCCAGTTCGTCGGGCCGGTCGAAATTAAACGGCGCGACCTCGAGCCGGTCGCCGAAGGGATTCGGACGTTCCCGATGGCCGGTCAGCGTTCTCACGCGCCCGCCCTCCGAGAGCAACAGGTGCGTTATATAGCGGCCGGTATAGCCGAACGCTCCTGTCACTATATCCAGATCTGTGTCGGACATTTGTTGAGCAGAACCGCTCCGCCCTGATGTAATTCAAGGGCACCCACGGCACGCTAATGCTGCCGCGCTGTCTCGGCTTTTGGCGTTGAATATACAGCAACCAGAACTCCGGAAAGTGCCCCAGCCACCAGCCCTACCACTCCCCAGCCTTTCAATTCCCTGATCAGACCTACGAGCCGCGGCGATTGTAGCCTCTCACTCGCGAGGGTGAAAAGCAGCATCGTGATTAAACCGACTACCGCTCCGGCAATCGCGCCCGTTCCTAGCAGCGTTCTTCGTCCAACGCGTGAGGCCACAGAACTGGCTCGGACCAGCGACCATGCAATAGAACCGAGCAAGGGTGCTAAGTATCCGAGCGATAGCAACGCGAAAAAATACACGCCGGCCACGGCTTTCGCAAAATCGATGGACAGAAACGGAAATGCGCGATCAGGGGGACATACGACCGCTGTCACGGCAGCGGCGAATGGCACGAAAAGAAATAGTAGTGCGACCAGCCTCCAAGGGGTCCTTAACACCGTACAGAGAATGAGCGTTGCCGCAGGCAGTGCTACCAGCAAAACAAGCCCGTCGGTCAGGTGTTCGTTCACAACGAGGGTCCTCCTACGGTGCCAAATAAGGGGCCAGCGACCGACATGCTGGAGAGCCCATCCATCTGAATAAATCGAGCGGGCTTTGCACACACTGGGCGTAGCAGCTTACGTGTGCTTCCGCCCTGCAGCTCGCAGCCGAGGAGCTGCCAAAGCAGTTCAACTCGTGCGCCAGCAGGCAACCACGGGTGCAATCGCCGAACGCAGTATTGCCGAAGTATCGGCAGCAATCACCGGCCCCGCAGGCATAGGTATCACTACCTCCGCTCTGGGCGCATTCTGCATCATACTGCGAACACGCAGCAGGTGGCAGGCCGCCGCCGATGTCGCCCACCGGCACCACGCTGCCATGAACTCCCGCGGTTGGCTGCCACGACGGGGCGAGGGCCGGGTTGATGCCGTCGATTTGCGCCCATAACTGCAGGTTGCCTCCCTGATGGTTCAGCTTCCAGACTACCCACCCCGGCGGTCCGCCACCCCCGCCACTGAGCAGGTCCTGAAAGAACCCGGCCGTGCCGCCGATAATGAGTCCGGCCAGTGCACCCGCCGGCCCAAAGCTGCTGCCAGACTCGGTTCCAATCGCGAGTCCCGCCAGGAGGCCCGCGGCGGCGCCCGCCGACGCGTCCTCAGGAATCTGCGGTCTACAGGGCTAAAGCCGGAGCCGGACGGCGACATCGCGCCCCTCGCGGCCGCTTACCGAGGCAACGGCGGAGCCGAATCCGCCCGCCGACGAGAGCGGCCCGCTAAGCGACAAAAACCGCCCCATGACCGGGCTATGGTAGCGATTCCCGCCGTAGTACGCGAAGCCGTCGTTCCCCATCCCGAGGTACTGATAGGCGCTGGTGTAGGTCAAGCTGCCCCGGCCGCCCGCGCCGCTCACCGTGACCCCGCCGAGCGGGTCGTAGGTGTACTGGCTGCTTATCGCGCCGGTGACCGCATCGACCGTCGCAATCGTCGAGCCGGCGGCATCGAGCAGCTAGTCTCGACGGCGAGATCGATACAGACCGTACCAACCGGACAGTTCAACGATCGCCGCTGCGGCGTAGAAAAGCGACGCTGAGCCCTCAATCGAGTCGCGCTGCGCCCGCGTGAGGAAGACGCGCGCCTTGCCAACGTTCATCGGATAAATTTGGCCTTTCTCAGCGACGGGATGCCGTGGCGCTACGCGCGCATAGTAAGCGCGAGTCACAGGGCGCGCCATCACTGCGGCGACCCCGAATGTGATCAAGAAAATCGCCCAGATCCGTCTAGCTGCTTTACGGGACAGGTCGCGCGCCTCCTCGTTGTTAACCCCAGAGCTGACGCTTGCAATCGATGGAGTCGCCCCAACGGTCATAACGTGGAGCATAGATTCTGCCGGCGGTTGAACCCAAAACTTGGCCCACGTGGGTTGGCGCTCAACGCGAGGGGAACAGGCCAAGCAGCATCAGCAGACCCACCACGCTGAAGAAGCAACCACACAGAACGCCGATAGCTCGCATGAATATGAGCGTTTTCCGGCCCGACGTGAAGCTGCCGATGCTGCGCTGAAACTCGATCCCGCGTTCGGCCAGCCACCGGTTCAATACTATCATAGCTATGCCTCCCACGAACCAGCCCGCTCCGATCAGCCTAATAGGATTCATCGTCGATTCACCTCAGTCGTTGCCTCAGGGGCACGCATCGGGCCCCGACACGTAATATCCGGTTATTGACGCGCCAGCCGGGCCCCCGATTCCACCCTCGACAGACGTCTTCCCGTCAGGGCCAACCACAATTTGGCCCCCCACGCCGTTAGCCTGGGCTTGGAGACCGAGGTTGAGGCCGGGCGCGGGCTCTCCCGAACCTTTCATTGCACTGACGCCAAAGCCTGGCGTCACAGCCCCGCCACCAAGGTAGTAGTAGCAGCCCTTTTCGCCCACCTGAGCGCCGACGGTAACGCCGACTCCATAACCCCCGGTCGCATTGAAGTCCCAATAGTGTGGTTCGCCCAAACTCGGGCGAGGGGACGGCGCGTTCGCCGAGGGCACGTGTGCGCCGAGGGCTGCCACGACGGGGCGAGGGCCGGGTCGATGCCGTCGATTAGCGACCATTCCTGCAGGTTGCCTCCCTGATGGGTCAGCTTCCAGATTATCCACCCCGGCGGCCCGCCGTTTCCGCCGCTGAGCAGGTTGAAGGCTCGTCCGGCGGTTCCTATCGGCCTGCCGCTCACGGCCGCTGCGTATCTTTGAGCAGCTGAACTGTAGACAGGTAAATTAGAAGGGACAGGAGCGCGTAAAGCGGCGGCATGAAGGCAAATATATCGTACAGAGCTGTCGTCGGCGACAGGACGCCGACCCAGACCGCGCCAAAC
>JAJYVB010000280.1 GCA_021792265.1 Deltaproteobacteria bacterium
AGCTTTCCATCCTGCCTAAGCGGTTCGAGCGCGCCTGCGAACATCCGAAACGCCAGCTCCATAACCTCGGGGGAGGGTTTTGTAAGGCGCTCACCGGCGCGCTCTGCCTCACTCAACATCGACCGTATCATTTTCGGAAGCCGTGCGATTTCTGCAGGATGGCGGGTCAGCAGGGCAAATGCCTTCACGTTGAAAATGAAACCAGGGGGCGTACGCTCAACCCAGAGCCGCGAGTTGCGTTCAGACGGAAGCGCGTAATACGTCGAATCGACCTCGACCGTCGGAAAGCGCTCGGCGTAAAAGCTCAGCCGCTCGGCGGGCGTATGCACGGAACGGGGATAAAATTCGTCCGTCGCCGTCAGGGTAGGGTCAGTCCACGAAGCGGTGCCGACCAGGAACTTCGGCGGGGAATTCACCCTTGACGCTTGAGCCGGACGAGCACGTCGTCCAGGTGCGCTTCGGCGATCGACGCGCATGACAGGTTGGCATCGCCAAGAGCCGTCAGCGCCATGGTATGGGCTATCGCCAGCACCGGCATCCCGGCGCGCCGCGCTGCTTCGATCCCTGCTGTCGTGTCCTCGACCACGAGGCATTGCGCCGCCGCAAGCGCCGGGTCGCCTAGCGCGGCGCGCAGGCGCGCCAGGGTGGTTAAAAACATCTCGGGGTCGGGCTTGCCCTGGGCCACGTCTTCGGCGGCGACCAGCACTGGGAACAGGCTCGTTAGTCCTGCGCGCCGCAGGATCATATCCGCCTCGGCGCGAAGGGTTCCCGTCGCGAGTGCCAGCGTAAAACGCGCCGCGCATTCGCGTACGAAGCGTTCCGCGCCGCTTACGAGAACATCGCGCTCGCGGATCATCTCCAGGTAAAGCGCGGCCTTGCGCTCTATCAGGTCCGCCAGACGCTCGCTGCCAAGCCCGTCGCCGAGCAGGGCCGTAAAGCATCCGCGGTCGTCGTAGCCGACGTAATGCGCAAAGTAATCCTCCTCGGTCAGGCGAATTCCCTCGGCGCGCAGCACTTCCGCGAAGGCTGCAAAATGGAGACGCTCGGTATCGGCGAGCGTTCCGTCGAGGTCGAAGATTACCGCTCGGATCGTCACCGGTTCAGCCTTGTAGCGTCCGGTCATGGCGTGATGCGTGATTCGAGAATGGCGCAGAGACGCGTCCGACGAGTCATCGCGGCTGCGCCGGCGCGTCCGCCATGAACCTCGCGCCCCAGGCGTGGAGCCTCTCGGCGTCGATCCTCACTACCGGATTGTTTTCGGGACTCAGCGCCATCTCGCGATATTGCGGGTACTTGTCGCGCAGGCAGCGCAGCGCGAACAGATACTCCTCGGGGCTCTCGACTACCTGTGCCCGTCCATGGACCAGCACGAAAGCGAGATGATTCCATTCCTCCTCGTAGTGGTCGACGAGAAGCGCAACGCGCGGATTCGCGATCAGGTTGCGCATGCGCTTGATTTCGGTCCCGGCACGGCGTTTGGGCTTGTTGTCGACAACAAAGTAGAAACGGGCACCGTCAAAGCAGAAACATACCGGCACATTATGGGGCTCGCCGTCAGGGCCTGCCGTGGCAAGCCGCGCGACCCGCGCCATCGTCAAGAACTGGGCGACCGCGTTGCTGAGCTCGCCTGCTGTGCTGTCCGACCCATCCGGACCTGCCGTCCCTTGCCGGGTCATCACTTATCGATGCTAACCCTGCGGGCGCGGGCGGTACAAGGCGGGCAAAGCTCGACGAGCCATCGCTTCCGGCCCGGTCTCGATGGCGGCTGTTCAGCGTTCTTCGCCGAACAGGAATATCGACGCCGCTACCATCGCGAAGGTGAGATTGGGCAACCAGGCGGCCAGCCAGGGCGGAAACAGATTCGAGCGCCCCAGCGACGACGTTACGCCCATGGCAAGCCAGTAGCCGAAGCCGAACGCTATAGCGAGGCCGAAACTGCGCCCCAGGCTGAGTTGGCGTGGCAGCGGATCCAGACTCAATCCCAGGCCCAGGGCTGCCATGATCAGGCAAGCGAACGGGAGCGCGTACTTGAGGTCAAGATCGACGACGTAACCGCCCGGGTCGAGGCCCTTGCGGCGCAGGCCCGCGATGTACGAGCGCAGCTCCCAGAGGCTGAACTCCTCCGGGTCCAGCTTGAGCAGGCCAAAGTCCTTGGGCCGCGCCGCCAACGCGAAGGTTTCGGTATCGATGCTCTTGATGGCGCCGTTGCGGCCGAGACTTAGACTTCGCAGGTCGCTGGGATGCCAGCCGGAGCCGGTCCAGCGCGCGGTGCGCGCGGTGACTATGTTATGCAGACCGTAGTTGCGGCCCATCAGATAAAGCGTCACGCCCCGCAACTCCTTGGCGCGGGAATCATAGCTGTCCGCTGACAGAAAGCCGCCCTTGACCCGCATCCAGATGCGCTGGTTGGCGAAAACGCCTTCGATCTTCCGCTTCTTGAGCTCGACCATATAGAGATAGCGCGCCTCGCGGGTCGTATACGGCACGATCGTTTCGCTTAGCGCAAAGTCGAACAGCGAGATGAGAAGCGCTACTGCCAGCACCGGCAACACCATCTCGAAGCGGCTCACTCCCAACTGCTGGCAGGCGAGCACCTCGCCCGTGCGGTTAAGCAGAGCAAAGCCCAGCAGGACACCCGCCAGCGAGGCGATCGGCAGAAGCTGGGTTACGATGAGCGGGATTTTGAGCGCGAAATACTTGAGGCCGATCAGTCCCAGCCCGCCGTAGCGCAAAAGGTCCCCGAACCGGTCGAACATGTCGCCCAGCAGATAGGCAATCGTAAAAGCGATGAGGCAGGCGAAGAACGGACCCAAAAACTGCCGGGCAAGGAAGCGATTGACCGTGGGAGAAAGGCGGGTGCGAAACGTCATGCCGCAACCCGGCGCCGTTCGATGCGCTCGAAGAAATCCCATAGCACGTCGCCCATCCCGCGTCCCTGGTCGGCGCGGTCCAGGGCGGCGCGGCGGAAAAGCCATAGGGCGAGCACTGCAAACAGGATGTCGGGCATACTCATTGCCACCAAGGCGCCCAGATGTCCGCGCTCGGCTAGCGTCTCCCCGACTTTCATCAGCGAGTAGTAGAGAAAGAAAAAGGCGATACTGACCCCTAAACGCTCGGAATGGCCTCCGCGTGCTGGTTTGGTGCCAAGAGCGACGCCAAGCAGAGCGAAGAGCAGCGTAGCAAGCGGTACAGTGTATTTGCCAGCCAGCGTGCACTCCGCGTCGTAGTCGGGTTTGCCGCGAGCGCGTGCCGCCGCGATCGCGTCTTTGAGTTCACTGTAACGCATCTCGTCGGGCGCGCGCGTCCGAAAACCGAAATCTTCGCCCGGATGGATGTTAAGGTCGTAGATGCGAAAGCCCGTTACGTGGCTTGCCGTACTGCGTTTTTGCACCCCGTAAATCGAGCCGTTAAACAGGCGCAGAGTGATCTCCTGATGGTGACGGTCGTGAACCAGGATGCCGCGGCTCGCAATTATCGTGTCGGGCTGCGAAGGATCGCGGGCGTCGGAAATCAGCACGCCGTGCAGGCTTGAGTCGCGCGAGGAGACGTGATCGACGTAGATGACGATGCGCCTGAAATTGCGATTAAAAACCTTGTCGTCGAGGCTCGCCGCGGTGCGCGTCTCGGTGATCTGATAAAGTCGATGCTGCAAGGCACGATTTGCCCAGGGCGAGACCGAGAAGGCAAACCAACTGGAAAGCCCGTACACCACCAGCGCAAACCCCATCACCGGGAGCGCCAGCCGATGAAGGCCTATGCCACAGGCCCGAGCTGCCGTGAGCTCCTGTTCAGCCGAGAGCCGGCCGAAACCGAGCAGGGTGCCGAGCAGCACGGCCATCGGAAAGGTCATCTCCAGGAAAGCCGGCATTATGAGCGCCATCATCACGAAAACGTCGCTCAGCGTGAGTCCCCGGTTGATGACCAGCTCGGTGAGCTTCAGCAGGCGTCCGGTCACGAGCGCAAAAGTAAGCAAGCCAACGCCCATCGCGAACGGTGCCACGACCTCGCGCACGATGTAGCGGTCGATTATGTTTGGCCTGAGCGTCAAAGCCTTCCCATACGGCGACAACGGTGAAAACGTTACGGTCAGCTTAGCCCTTAGC
>JAJYVB010000281.1 GCA_021792265.1 Deltaproteobacteria bacterium
GCGCGATCTGGCGTCCCACAGCCTCGGCAAGCGAAAGCGTGTCGGCCGATACCTTCTCACCGGCACCGACCACGGCGATCTGGATGGCAGCCGATGGGGCAGACTCTAAGGTGCTCGGCGACCCTGTGGCGCGACCAGTCGTGTGGGCGGGTCCACCGATGGGGCCGGAGCGAAGGCGCCGTCTCAGCATCCGAGCAGCACAGGCAGCTCAGTCAGGTTGGCGATAGTGAAGTCGGGTGCAGGCACGTCGGCCGGAAACTCCCCTTTCTTCTCCCGCACCCACACAGTGCCCATCCCTGCCCGGTTCGGGCCGGCAACGTCGTAATAAGGTCCGTCGCCGACAAAGAGGATTTCGCCTGGCGCCAGCGCCAGCATCTCAAGAATCCGCTCATAAATCTTCGGGTTAGGCTTTCGCACTCCGATGTCGGCCGAGATGAGGACCGCTTCGAAGAGGTGTGCGATACCCGTGTCGTTGAGGATTTCGCGTCCGGTTTCCGAGTCGTCGAAGTTCGAACACAGGGCAAGCCGGAAATGGGGTGCGATCCGGCGCACGGCGCCGGCCCATGACACCGGCGCGCTGGTGACCCGGCGAACACCTGCCATATGAACTCTCGTAAGTTCCCCGGCGAGCGTTGCGACCTCGGTCTCGTTCCACCTGCCCAGGCGCGACAGCATCCGTACAAAGCGTTCCAAACAGGTGATCTCGACGCCGTCGCGCTCGCGCTCCGCTTCGATTTCGCTCAGCACCCCAAGGTGTGCCGCCAGGCAGGTATCGCGGTCGAAGCCCTCGCCCATCATCTCTTGCAACCGCGGCAGGAACCATGGCGCTGTGGAAGGAATCGTCTGCCCCCGCCATTCGATGGTTGGCAGGCGCTGAGGCGACCATTCGACCAAAGTGTCGAAAAGATCGAGCACAACTGCCTGAATTCGGTCGCTAACCACGGGACGAGAGGGCTGCAGCACTGCTGAAGAGGGCGGCTAGATTGAGCACCAGGACGCAGCCGTTGAGCGTAACGGAGAGCCGGTGAAGCCTGTCAAATTCAGCCCGCCGTGAAGGATCGGGATTGCTCTGCTCGCTGACCGCACGGATTGCGTCGATACGCGGGCGCAGTACGGAACCCGCGTATATCGTGCTCCCAAGCGACAACGTCAGTGCCACAGCCGCGCCAACCCACCATGCGCGGCCGGAACGCGCGGCCGTGAAGTACAGCGCCAGCACCAGCCCAATACCCCCCGCGACATAGCCAAGCGCGTAGTAGCGCGGAAACAGCCGGGCGACCACCTTGCCGGCCTCCGCTATCGGCAGGACCCTGAAAATAACGGGAGCGGTAAAGAAGCCGAAAAACACCATCGCCCCGATCCAGCAGACCAACGCAAGCAGGTAGAGAAACAGAATTATTGCCATAGCAATCGAGGGTTGGGCGTCAGGCGGGTCACGGGCTCAGTTGAGGTAAGGTTTTGGCGCACCGGGCAGCGGGTGGCGGCCCGCAAACCCTCCGTCTAGCGTATGCCATGCGGAAACCTGCGGCTCGCCGTACTGCCAGCAAAGAAAGACGACCTCGTTGTTGAGTTGGCAAGGGAAATCTATCAAGCCTTGGTCGATATCTTTCAGCAGGCATCCGAAGCTTTCAATTTGCGCCGCTAACTCACCCATCCGTTGCGCTGTTGGGCGCAGTTCCGGGTACTGGTCAAGCACTTCGGCGAAGGCCATCTCGCCCAAGGCGGGCTCCTCCTCGGCCAGCGCGGCAAGGCGTTCGCGCAAGCGATTTGCCTCGAGATGAAGCTCTCGTAGCAGGACTTCGAGCCGCGGGATAAGCTCGTTGGCCTGCTCGGGACTGAAGAGTTTTTCAAAACGCTGGTTTGACAAAATCCGACCCTAAGTATGGCGTCCCCTGCGCTTCGTGATTAAGTTCAAGATAGGGCAAAATCCCACCACGGTACCGGCGGTGCGGCTTGTACACTGCGATAGTAGTGCAAAGCACGTGGGAGGTGGAAGCGGTGGGGTAGCATTAGGCCCTGCAGCAGGTCGAAATCGATGCCCTTGACCTGTGCCGGTGTAAGCGGTGGAGGTTGCGGTAGGCCGGGTAGGAGGCCTGTACCGGATACTTATGGCGGAAAAATCTAAAAGCGAGAAACGTTTCGAGACCGAGGAAGACCTGAGCAAAGTCGAGATCCCTGAGGTTCTGCCAGTTCTCCCGCTGCGGGGCCTGGTAATTTTTCCGAGCCAGATTCACCCGTTTCTGGTCTCGCGCCCGTCGTCGCTCAAGCTTATCGAGGAGCTTGGCAGCGGCAAGCGCATCGTCGCGCTAGTCGCCCAGAAAAACCCGGAGGAGGAAAATCCGCAGCCCAGCGGACTCCATCGGCGTGGCACGGCGGTAAGCATCCTGAAGACTCTGCGTTACCCGGACCACAGCACCCGGGTGTTGGTCCAGGGTCTATCACGCATCGAGCTGCTCGAATTCACAAAGCGCGAGCCTTATTACGTGGCGCGGGTGGCGCGCCTGGCCGATACAGTTGCCCAAGGCAAGGAACTCGAAGCTCTTCAGGCGCAGCTCGTGAGCCAGTTTTCCAAGTTCGTATCACTGGTTCCTTACCTGCCCGACGAGCTGCAGGTAATGGCGATGCAGGTGCAGGACGCGGCGCGCCTGAGCGACCTGGTGGCTTCGTACCTGAAGATCGCCGCCGAGGAGGCTCAGGATCTGCTCGCCACGCTCGAGGTGCGCGCGCGGGTGGAGAAGCTGCTGGCGATCCTGGGACGCGAAATCGAGCTTCTCGAGCTCGGCCACAAGATCCAGTCGCAGGTCCAGACCGAGCTCAACAAGAGCCAGCGCGAGTACTATCTGCGCCAGCAGCTTAAGGCGATTCAGAAGGAACTGGGCGAGGGTGACGGACGTTCGAGCGAGATCGAAGAGCTGCAGACAAAGATCCAAGAGGCGAAAATGCCTGCCGAGGCGCAGAAGGCAGCGGACAAGGAGCTCGACCGCCTGCGCATGATTCCGCCCGAGTCGGCTGAGCATACGGTTGTCCGCACCTACCTCGATTGGCTGGTTAGCCTCCCTTGGAGCGTATCTACCGATGACAACCTCGACATACGCCACGCGCGCCAGGTCCTCGACGAGGACCACTATGACCTGGAAAAGGTCAAGGAGCGGATTCTCGAGTTTCTGGCCGTCCGCAAACTCAAGCAAGACACCAAGGGACCCATACTTTGCTTTGTAGGCCCCCCGGGCACCGGCAAGACCTCGTTGGGCCGCTCGATAGCGCGGGCGCTGGGGCGTAAATTTGTTCGGCTTTCGCTCGGCGGCATTCGCGACGAGGCGGAGATACGGGGCCATCGGCGCACCTACATCGGTTCGCTGCCGGGCCGGATAGTTCAGGGGTTGCGCAATGCCGGCTCCAACAACCCGCTCTTTATCCTCGACGAGGTCGACAAGCTCGGCATGGACTTCCGGGGTGACCCGGCCTCTGCGCTGCTCGAAGTTCTCGACCCGGAACAGAACAACAGCTTCATGGACCACTACTTGGACGTGCCATTCGACCTGTCGAAGGTCCTGTTCCTGACCACGGCGAACATACTCGACCCGATTCCGCCGGCCTTGCGCGACCGAATGGAGGTCCTGGAGCTGCCCGGCTATACGGAAGAGGAAAAGCTGCAGATCGCCGAGCGCCACCTGGTCCCCAAACAGCTCCACGAGAACGGCCTCGCCGAAATAAAGCTGAATTTTGTGCCCGAGACGGTGGCGGAGATCGTGCGAAGCTACACCCGAGAGGCCGGCTTGCGCAACCTCGAGCGGGAAATCGCTCGAATCTGCCGAAAGATTGCCCGCTCCATCACCGAAGGCGAGCCGGCTCCCGAACGCATCCTGCCCGAAGACATCGCGCGTTACCTCGGCCCTCCTAAATTCTACTCCGAGGTTGCCGAACGGGTACCGGAGCCCGGCGTGGCGACCGGACTGGTCTGGACACCTAATGGCGGCGATATCCTGTTTATCGAAAGCATTCGGATGGCGGGCCAGAAGGGTCTTACGCTTACCGGCTCGTTGGGCGACGTGATGAAGGAATCGGCACAGGCGGCAATGTCCTACGTTC
>JAJYVB010000032.1 GCA_021792265.1 Deltaproteobacteria bacterium
CGCGCTGAGCGCGACCAGCAGCCGGCCCATCCGGCCCGCTGCTCCTGCGACGACCAGTCGTGCCATCGGTCGGATTCCCGCCCGCCTGAGTCCGGGCTACGGCGCTTCCCGGTTCAGGAGCCTTGAGCCGCTTCAGGGGCGCCGCCCGCCGCTTCACCTTTTCCGTGCGCGACGGTCCAGTGCTGCTCGCAAAGGCTCCCCTTGAAACGCGGCTTGCGGCAATTCTCCGCGGTGCAGGTCTTGTACCGTGCTTTGGGCATCTCGTCCCGCTTCCACAAACGATAGTGTTTGCGGCAGTAATGCTTGGCTACTGCCTCGCGGCTGCAGCCCTCGGCCTTGCAGGTTCCCTTGTTCGCCATCCTATCCGGTCTCGTTCCTCAGGCTTGAAATTCCGCCTTGAGCTCGCGGCTCAATAGCTCTTCGACCATAGCCTTTGGCGCCTGCCCTTCATAGAGGATTCGGTATACGGCGTCGACCAGCGGCATATCGACGCCTAGCCGCAGGGCCAAAGCGCGCACGGCGCGCGCGTTGACGACACCTTCGGCAACCGGCCGCCCCGGCGCAGGAGGCTGGCGCGGGTCGGGCGGCGCTGCACCGCGCCCGATCGCGAGTCCGAGCGTGCGGTTTCGCGAGGCGTCGCCCGTGCATGTGAGCACCAGGTCGCCAAGCCCCGCCAATCCGGCGATCGTTTCACGGCGCGCACCTGCAGCCGCAGCGAGCCTCATCAGCTCGGCGAGGCCCCGCGTGATGACGGCCGCACGTGCGCTCGAACCGAGGCCCAGCCCGTCGCTCACGCCGGCACCGATCGCAATCACGTTCTTGGCCGCCCCGGCGAGCTCGACGCCCCGAACGTCGGTGCTGCGGTAGATACGCAGCGAGCGGCAGGCGAAAAGCCCCTGCACGGCGCGTGCAACGCTGTCGTCGTGGGCCGCGGCGACCAGCGCGGCCGGCTTCTCGTGCGCAACTTCGACGGCAAAGCCAGGGCCGGAGAGCACTGCAAGCGCCGGATTGCCGGGGACGACTTCCGCCAGCATCTCGGTCATCGTCGCCAGCGTCTCGGCCTCGATGCCTTTGGTTGCGCTCACCAGCGTTGTTCCAGGTGTGACCGCGCCTGCCACCGACGCCATCGCCGACCGGGCGAAACGCGACGGTACCGCCATCACGACCGTTTCCGCTCGGGCTGCCGCGTCATTCCAGTTCACGGTGAGCGCCAGACGCTCCGGCAGCTCGACTCCGGGCAGGTAAACCGGGTTCTCGCGCAGCCGTTCCATAACCTGCAGAAGGCCTGCGGTTCTCACGCACAAAACAACGTCGTGCCCTGCGCGCGCCAGGATTACGGCAAGCGTCGTCCCCCAGGCTCCGGCACCGAGGATGGCGGTCAAGTCCGGCATCGGCAGTCCCAACGAGCGTCCCGGCTCATCGGCGCAGACTCCGGAAAGAATCAGCCGTCTTTGCGAATGCGTTCATCCTTAGCAGGTCAGTGAAAAAGCCTTTTCACCAGCCTGCTTCCCTCAGTGTAGTCTCCCCCGGAGGGAGAGAGCTAAGGGAAAGAAGCCGATTTTTTGGCAGGCGGGTTGAGCACCAACCTCGCTGCCGCGTGGAAATCTCTGGTTTCTCAAGACCCTGCTGGACTTTCGCCGTTTCAGGCAACCGCACGGATCAGGCGATAAAGCGGCTCAAGCTCGGCGAAGGCGTCGACGAGTTCGGCGCGATCCAGGCGCGACGCTTCTTCCCGGGGCCATCCGAAGCCCACGTCCAGGCCGCCTATCTTTCGGATGAGCCCGTGCGCGAGATCGGCAAACAGTTCCGTGCTCGGATTGGCCCGTGCGGGCAGGCGGGAAAAATCCCACTTGTCGTAGCGCGCGAGCGGCGAACCCCTGAACGAGCGGGCTAGCTCTTCGGCGCGCTTTTCGAGCGCCCGCGCCATCTCGGTGCGATGCTCGGCTTCGGGTTTCACGATCGCGCGCGCATGCAGGCCGGCGCTGGACACGCACAGGGCGAGATAACCGTAGCGCTTGTAGCCGCGCGCCGACGGGCCGAAGGCGGCCCAGGTCTCGGGCGGAGGGTTGACGGTTCGCCGCGCGTGTTTTGCCACGTGCGGGAAGAACTCGAGATGGAGGCGGCGGGCGAGTTCCGGCGCGAGCTGCTCGCCGAGTTTCAGCAGTTTGGGCCGGACGCGCGCGTAAATCTCGGCCATCCGCTCGTCGAAGCCCGCGATTCTAAACACTGCGAAATCGCTTTGCGAAAATCCTACGCTAGCCACGCTCGCCCTCGCTTTGGAATCCGGACCTGCGCAGACCGCCCGATCGCCTGCACCGCGCTGACCATGATAAGCCGCCCGCGTCCACGCCCTCGCAGATGGAAGAGGCGTCGTCGCGTCGCGGCCGATCCGCGCGCTCGATAAAGCTTATTCCTTTTCGACCGCTCGCGGAAAAGCGACCGCGGACATAAGCCGACGCAGAGTCGCCTCAGACAGGCGCTGTCCGCTGAAAGCGCCTGTCCTCGCTGAAGACGTCGGGGGTATGTCGGCTTAGCTGGGACCTTGAAACTTTCGTTGGAGCCATTCGAGCACCGCGCGTTGGTCGTCGATCGTCGCGCGGCGGATTTGCCCGAAGAGTTTAATACGATTCGGCTTCGGAAGGGCTATGTCCCTAAATCCCTCGTTGCAGTCCGTACACTCGGTCCTCAGATTTCCGAGAACGTCCCTGCGGCCTTCATATCCCGCTGCTATATAACCCACCGTGAGGCGCACTGGTCTCCCCGGGGGGAAGAGACTTCGGTCTCCACGTGCCGCTCCACAGACTTGGCAGGTAAAACCATCCCGCCGAAGGACTTGGTCGCGAAACTCTTTCAATACGGCGCCACTTACCGAGGGCCGCAGTGACCTCTTCGCCCGGTTTGTAGCCATACGCGGACACGGCTCCCGGCTCACTATAGATGACAGGCGCAACGCTGTACCGGTCTTAGAAATTATCCTTCAGAATTCGCCTGAGTTGCTCCAACGCCTCGGGAGAGAAACGGATAGATTGACTCACCTTACCGGGGAAGCGGCGACTCTTGGATCCGTAGGTGTCAATCTGCAAAACTTTGCTCCCCTCGGACTCATGGACGATCGAATAGCTGCCCTCTGCCTGGTAGAGCCCGAATCTCGCGATTCAACATCGAAGAAGGCTCATCAAGCGCGCGGCGAGGCGATCCGGTGCGCAGCGCCTCACGTCGCATTCCCAGATGGTCCGAACCTGCCAGCCCATGTTACGAAGCTGGCGGGCGGTTTTGCGGTCGCGAATCTTGTTCGCCGCCAGCTTCGACGCCCAATACGCGCGATTACCGCAGGGTATGCGGCCTCTGAGGCAACGGTGGCTGTGCCAGAAGCACCCTTTCACTTGGATGATCACTCGGTGCTTCCGCAAAACGATGTCCGGCCGGCCCGGGAGGGTATGGTCGTGTAAGCGGAAGCGATATCCAAGCGCATGAAGAGCTCGCCGCACTGCAATCTCGGGCTTCGTGTCCTTCGCCCGGATCAGCGACATGACCAGTGAGCGCTTCTCCGCGGTAAATACATCACGGGTGCGCGGTTTTAACCTCGGTTGTGAAACTTTTCGCCAAGCCATCCGAGCGAGGCCAATCATGGCTGTCAAGCGTTGATCCCGCGGACGCGTTCAAATTCTGCCCACGGTGATGCAAAGGGACACTGCGCGACGGTTTCTGACCGCTCGCCTCAGCGGTCGCGGAGCTCGGCACGTATAGCGTTCTCGTACACCCTTGGCGGTGGAAGATTCCTGGGCGCAGTAAAGGCGAGCGCGACCTGATCGATTGTCGTGGTCAACTGCCCGCCGCTAACAAGCGCTCGCTGCTTCCCTGCCTCAGCAGGGCGCCCTACATCATACCACATCATGGTAACTGTGCCCGGCTGGAGAGGGTATGGGCTGAGGTGGCCCCCCAATCGCTCGGTGATCTTCTCATAGACGGGGGTCGGGCAAACGAAGAACATCCCCTTCTGACATAGCGGCTCCTGGCGAAGCACATGACCTTTGTAAATGATCTGAGGGAGAATCCGCTTGTTCACGTTCTCCCAATTGAACCCCGCTGTGCTCCTCCCTGTAAACGATCGCCCTCCCAAATAGGCCTGCCGCTCCTCTCGATAGTTGCCCGTTGTGTCGATGGACTGGACCTCGACGGCCACGAAATCCACGAGAGCACCCTCAGCGCTCAGCCGCGCAAGTACCCAGTCCACGAAGTAAGCGCCTCGTTTATTCTTGCCCCTAGCCGGAAGTCTGAGCTCTTTTCCCCAGCCCTTGCCGAACACAGCAACGCACTCGCGCCCCTGATTCGCGATTTTGCCTGCCGGCAGCATCGGCACATCGCGTCCGAACGCGATGTGGGCAACGTCGTGAAGGGCCTCATAGTTTCCGGCGTAAAGCCTGACCGGGCAACAGATTACAGGGCCTTCTGCGACCGGTTTGAGCGTGCATGCTCCGCTAATCTCGCCGCCGTGAAGCTTCTTAACGCATCGCCCGCCCACAAAAGGGCAATCCTTCCTGCGGCGCGCTTCTTTAGCAGCGGGTGAATCGTCTTGGGGCGCGTACCCAAAGAACTCTACGATGTTGCTAGCCATGCGCCGCTTCACCGCTTCGCGGCAAGGCGTTGTTCAATTCGAGGTGACTACGGATCGCAACAGCTATTGCCCTTGCCATCAACACTGGCACGGCGTTTCCGACCAGCTGATATTGGGACACACGCGGCCCAAGAAATTTGTAAGTGTCGGGGAACGATTGAAGCCTTGCAGCTTCGCGCACAGTTAAGGACCGATCCTGATCGGGTAAGAAAACCGCACCCCAATGTGGATCGCATTTCGTCATCACCGTGCCAGCCAAGCCGTCTTTTCTCAGACGCCCGTAACGCTTTGTGTGGTCAGACTTCCGGGCTCGCTGCATACCCTTGGGTAGCAAACCGTGGGGGATATCGCGCCACGAGCCTCCCGGCTTTACATACCTCATCCGCTCGAGGTTCTGCTTCGACAGCCTAGCGCCAAAGTGATTGAACAGGACGCCGTTGGGATTTCGCATCGCTCGCGCGTAGTCACTAAGGGGTTCAAGTGTGTATTGAATTTCTTCCCCGCCTTCACCGATCTTGATGCGAGGAAGATCGCCGATTGCCTCCGCGACGGTCACCACGGGTAACAGCCGCTGTTTGTCTGCCTCGGGCAAACGGAAGATTAGTGTCCTGCCGCCACGGAAGTTGGCGCGGCCGCTCGCGTAGTGCGTCGGCTCCGGCGGCGCAATCTCACACGTCCGTGAGCCCAGCAAGATCAATCGCCATCGTTCTTGAGGGACACCGTAGTGGGCCGCGAACAGAATTTTTGCGCTAACTTGGTAGCCCAAGCCGGCGAGTTCGCGCAAGATTTGGCGAAAGACCTGCCCGTTTCCCAATGACAGCAGGCCAGGCACGTTTTCGAATAGGAGGGTCTTCGGTTCGAACTCCGCAAGAAACCGCACATAATCTTTGAACAGCTTGTTGCGAGGGTCGCTAAGGAACCTTTCTGGCGCGTTTATCGAGAAGCCCTGGCAAGGCGGTCCCCCAACTAAAACGTCTAGGGCACCTTTCCTCAGAAGAAGGCAGCGCCGCACTTCAGCGGGATCAACTCCTTCGATATCGCGGGCCTCGCTCGAAGTCTTAGGATGATTGTGAGCGAACGTCTGTATAGCTTCCGGCATAGAATCATTCGCGTATAGGCAGCGATAGCCCGCCTGACGAAATCCTTCTGTAATCCCGCCGGCGCCGCAGAACAGATCAATGGTTGTGGGCGAAGTTGTTGGCGCGTTTTCGCTCTTGATCCTGGTCGCGCGTCGCCCCTCCAGGGAAACGAGCCTGAGCTGGACTCCCCCCTCTCGCATCGCTGAACCCCCCGTATCATCGCGGAGAACAGAGACTAGCAGTTTCGCCGCATCTTCGCCAGAGTGAGATGCTCAGCTGTTCAGTGGACCTGTGTAAGAAGCCTTCCGCCAGCCAGAGCCCGTTCACCGACTGTCCTCAAGTTTCACTCCGGCTCAGCGCAACTGCTGCGGCAAATATCAGCCAGTGCAGCTGGTGCGCGAGCACCTGCTCAAACTAGGACGCTGCCCTCTGCCTCGGTGTGCAGCGAGTCCCTTTCGAGGACTCGGTGCTTGAGTTCCCGTATTATTGCCACCCTACTCGCTCCCCCGACCAAAAAAGCGCGGGCGCGACGGCAGGAGCCTCGGAAGGTCAACGCCCCGGAAATCACGACCGCTTATTTCGCGGACGTCACGCTGGATTACGTGCCATGACGGCCGATTCAGCCGCAACGTATCGCAGCAGGCGGGATCGATTTCGATTGCGGCCGCACATCGAAAGCCAGCCGCTTCCAGGCCTAACGCCTGCCCGCCTCCGCCAGCGCACAGCTCCAATGCTGCCAGCTCCAAGCGCCCGCACCTCCCGGATCGCGTCACATTAGCAGATAGCAGAGCGTACCCCGCGTGTCACGAGAAAAGGCGCCTGCGCTGCCGAAGAGATGCCAGTGCGTGAGCCGGGACGCTTCAAATCAACTTGCCGGGACGTCCCCAAAAAGGGGATGCTGCCAGCCCTTTTGGTGCGGCACTTGACTGTGGCAACTGGCCGGTGGTTAGCTCAGTTTCGTCTCCAGGCCGGACAGCCATGATGTCGCAGCGAATGAACGCGGCCGACGAGGTTCTTGGTCCACCGTTGGCTGGCGGTTACGCCGAGCGTCCCGCGCTCCTGTTCGAGGGCGGAATGCTCACCTACCGCGAACTGGACTCGCTCGTAAGCCGGGCGGCAAACGCGATCCGCCGGCGCGGAATCGGGCCGGGCGGCCGCGTGCTGATGCTCCTTAACGACAGCCCGGCAATGGTGGGCACCTACCTGGGCGCGATTCGGGCCGGATGCGTCGCGGTAGCGCTCAACGTCCGGATGTCACCGCCCGAGCTTCTGTTCGCTATCGAAGACAGCGGCGCCGGACTGATGCTCGCCGACAAGGAACTGCTTGGAACCTACAGCGCCGTGGCGGACCAAATTGGGCACCGGCTCGACGTGGTTGCCGTCGGCGAGCCGGGTGAAACTGAACTGGGCCTCGGCGGCCTAATCAGCGGAGCCGACGCCTCGTTTCGGACCGAAACGATGTCCCCTGACGACATGGCGTTCTGGATTTACACCTCAGGCACGACTGGGCAGCCCAAAGCCGCCGTCCACCTTCATCGCAACGTTCTGTCGGCCGGGCCGTACCTTCGCGAGTGCCTGGGCGTGCGGGCGGGCGATCGGATTTTCTCGACTTCGCGCCTCTTCTTCGCCTACGCTCTGGGTAACTGCGTCTTTGGAGCGTTTCGCCTGTGCGCAACCACGATACTGCATCGCGGCTGGCCGGAGGTCGAATCGGTTGCGCGGGTTGTCGAGGCCACCCGTCCCAATATTCTGCTGAGCGTGCCGACGATGTACCGCAAGCTGCTTAGCGGCGGCCAAGCGAGCCAGGAAGGCTTCAGCACCGTTCGCGCGTACGCTTCGGCGGGAGAACGGCTGCCGGTCGCTATCGCCGAGCAATGGCATCGAACGACGGGCGTCCGCATTTTCGAGGGCATGGGCTCGTCGGAAACCGTTTACATGGTGTTCTCGAATTCGCCGGCGGCCTATCGCCCGGGCTCGTCGGGAAAACTCGCGCCGCTTGCCGAGGCGCGCCTGACTGACGACGAAGGCGGTCCTATCCAGGAACCCGGCCGGGCGGGCAGGCTGTGGGTCAAGATGCGGTCCACGTGCAACGGTTACTGGAACCGGCCCGAAGTCTCTCGGAAGCTTTTCGTAGGGCCGTGGTTCGTGAGCGGCGATCTCTACTCGTTCGACGAGGAAGGCTTTTGGTACCATCGCGGGCGCTCCGACGAGATGCTCAAGATTTCGGGCCAGTGGGTCGCTCCCGCCGAGATCGAGGAATGTGCCCTGAATCATCCCGAGTTGGCGGACGCCGCGGCGGTCGGTGCAACGGACGCGTACGGCCTGACGCGGCTGGCACTGTTTTTGGTGGCGCGCTCGCCCGAAAGCGATCGGGAACGGCTGGCTGACGAGGTGCGAGCGCATCTGCTGGGGCAGCTCTCGGTGCACAAATGCCCGCGCGACATGCGTTTTATCGAGCAGGTGCCGCGCACCGCAACGGGCAAGATTCAGCGCTACAAGCTGCGCGACGTGCTGCTGGCCTTGGGCGACGACGCGAGCGGATAAACAAAACGTGAAGAGGCCGGAAACCCTGGCAACGTCCTCACAATTGAGCCAGCAGGCGGACCGCGGCGGATTGACGCGTGAGCGAGCGCCTGTACGCGCGAGCCATTAAGGAGGCGCAACCGTGCCGAAGCAAGTTGTAACCTCAAGCAATGCGCCGGTCACAGGCTTTACCGAGAGCAAAACGCCCGCCCCGATCGCCCAGGCAGTGCGCTTTGGCAACATGCTGTTCGTTTCAGGCCAGGGGCCGCTCGATCCGGCCACGCGCGCGGTCGTAAGTGGCGATATTGAGGTGCAGACCCTACAGACGCTCAAAAACCTGATGAGTGTCCTCGAGAAGGCGGGCGCGACGCTCGCCAATGTCGTCAACATGAGGGTGGTGCTGCGCGACGTGGCCGATTTCCCCCGCTTCAACGAGGTGTTCCGCGAGTTCGTGGGCGGCGAAAAAGTCACCCGCACTTGTATCGGAGGAACACCCCATCGCACGGGGGTCAACGTTGAAATCGACTGCGTAGCGATGTTCGACTGAGATAGGCTGCCGGAGAATTGAACGCGAAGGAGAAAGTCATGGCCAAGGGTCAAATCATCTGCGCCGGAGTTACGCCCCATACGCCGCGCATGGGGATCGAATCTAAAGCTCCTGAGTTCGTCCGCGGATGCATCCGGGGCTCGTACGAGCTTGGCGTAGCGTTGCGGGCGATGAAGCCCGACGTCATCGTGATTAACTCGGCGCACTGGGTCTCGACCTTCAACTGGTATGCGACGTGCCAGGCTATCCATCGTGGCATATGCGTTGCCGACGAAGCCCCGGACCTGATACCCGGCGTTCCGTACGAGCGGCCGGGGATGCCCGAGTTCGCCGGCGCGATTGTCGATGAGGTCAAGGCGGCGGGCTTTCCGTGCTACCGCAACGATAGTCCGCATTTCAAGTGGGACTACGGGTCGTTCGTGCCGCTCGAGTACATCGATCCCGAACAGAAGATACCGGCCGTCCTGATGCCGAGTTGCATCTCCGCGGATCTCGCTGAATGCATGGCGGTGGGCGCGGCGGTCAAGCGCTATGCGGAAAATACCGGAGTGCGTGCTGCTTTTTTCGCAAGCTTCATCTTCACTCACAAACACGTGCGCGGTCCTGACAAGTGGCCAACTGCCGAACACATGGAACTTGACCGTAAGTTCATCGCGATGCTTTGCAACGGACAGATTGCCGAGGCCAAACGCTGGTTCCCCGAGTACGCTGCGGCAGTTGTCGGTGAGGTCGGGGGACGCGACATAGCCGCAATGCTCGGCACGCTGGACGAAAGCGAGGGCCCGTACACCGGGCGCCAGTTCGGCGCCTACGGCCAGTCGTCGGCGAGCGGCAACCAGAGCGTCGCTATATGGCGGACTAACTGAGAGGGTCGCGCGATAGCCGTGTACCAAGCCGGATCTTCGCCCGAACCCACGGCACCTGAGTTCGACGCGGCCCTCGCACGTCACGGGCTGGCGCCGCTTAAGCGCACCGCACCCGACACGTTGCAGGTTAACGTCGGCAGGCTGTGCAACCAAGCGTGTCATCATTGCCACGTTGACGCCGGACCTGGCCGCAAGGAACGGATGGAGCGCGCGACGGCCGAACGCGTCGTCGAACTCCTTGCCGCAAGCTCCTGCGTCGGGACCGTTGATTTGACGGGGGGCGCGCCGGAGCTGAACCCCAACTTCCGCTATCTCGTCGAGCAAAGCCGCGCCCTTGGCCGCGCCGTCAAGGTGCGGTGTAACCTGACCGTGCTGTTCGTTCCCGGTATGGAAGACCTCGGACGCTTCTATCGCGACTGCGGGGTCGAGCTCGTTTGCTCGCTGCCCTGCTACGGTGTGGAGAACGTCGAGCGACAGCGCGGACCGGGAGTGTTCGAGAAAAGCGTTGCAGCACTGCAACTCCTTAACAAACTCGGCTACGGCCGCGGTGAGTTCGTCCTCGACCTGGTTTACAACCCGGTGGGTGGCTTTCTGCCGCCGTCCCAGGCCGAACTTGAGGCCCAGTACCGTGAACAGCTAGGTGCTCGCTTCGGAATCGAGTTTCGCCGGCTTCTGACGCTGACGAACATGCCGATCCGGCGCTTTGCCGCGATGCTCCATCGCGAGGGCAAGTATGCCGCCTACCTGGGCCTCTTGGTAAACCACTTCAACCCCGCCACGGTGGGCGGGCTCATGTGCCGCACGCTGGTAAGCGTCGGATGGGAGGGCGGACTTTACGACTGCGATTTCAACCAGATGCTTGAGATGCCGATTGGCGCTTCGGCGCCCGGTCGCCCGCTGACCATCTTCGACTGCGACGACCTAGTCCGGCTTTCCGGCACTCCGATAGCAACCGGCTCGCACTGCTTCGGATGCACTGCGGGAGCGGGCTCGAGTTGCTCGGGCGCACTTGCGTAGCGCGTCAGCAGTCGTAAACCTTCGACGCTCCGGGCGGCCGGGTACGGTAGCGGCGATGGGTCCAGAGGAATTGTTCCGGATAGCGCCGGACGATCGCCTCGATCGCAGCGTTGAACCGGCGAGTATTCTCCAGGATGTCGGCTTCGAGGTTTCCGGTTTTCGCCAAAGGGATCTCATCTTGGATTTCGATTCGATGGGTACGGCTATCAGGCTGGCGCACGATGAATACCGGCACGACTGGCGCACCCGACATCAGTGCCAGCCGGGCCAGGCCACCGGTAGTGGCCGCAAGCTCGCTGAAAAACGAAACGAAGACGGCCTCTCGGCGCCTGGTATTCTGGTCGAGTGGGATGCCGACCAGTTTGCCGGCCCGAAGTGCCTTTAAGACCGCGCGAGCAGCCGAGCGCTTGCGCAGCGTCTCGACTCCGGCCCGTCGGCGCACCCAGCTCAGCAGCGCGTCGCCTGCTACAAAGCTTTGCGTGCGATGAACGAGACTAATCTGGTGGCCGCGCAGCGCATGGCCGGCCGGCAACAGCTCGAAGCTGCCGAAATGGGCCGTAAGAATCAGGACTCCACGGCCCGGATAGCGGCGCTCAACGTCCTCACGGCGCTCGATGCCGTCGTAGCTGATTCGGCCTATGAGGCGGCGGTAAAAGCAACCGCCCAAGCGGATGTACTCGGCTGCCGATCGTCCGAGGTTGGCGTAGGAGGCACGAAGGATGCGCTGGCGCTCGGCCTCGCTGCACTCTGGAAACGCAATTGCCAGGTTCTTGAGGCCGATTCGTGCGTGGCGCCGGTCGAGCCTGTGAACGATTAACGCGCCTGCTACGGCCAGCGGATAGAGCACAAAGTCGGGTATCAGGCTCAGCAGGAACAGCGCTGCCCGCATCGCCTCGAACAGCACCCGGTCGCGCAATCCGAGCGCGGGCTCCGATGCTTCAAACTTCGGTGTCGCTCCGCGAGGCGAGGCGTTTGCTCGCCGCGCCAATCCGGGCGTTGCGTGCCCGGCCGAGTCGATACCGCCCCGCTTCGGCACTGCGGCGTTCGCTGGAGCATGATTGCTGCCGGGTATCTCCCCCAAGGTTGGCGATTCCATGCAGGCCTTATCTTACCTGTGAGCTCAGCCTATTCGAGACTGGGCTCGCGCCGGGGCGCCTTAGGTATGACTACGAGCCCCGATTCGGTCACTATAAAGCGCCGGCGGTCACGCTCGAGGTCGTAGCCAACTTCGTCACCCTCGGCAATCTGAACATATTTGTCGATAATCGCCCGCTTAACTCGCGCGTGGCGGCCGATGTCGGCGTAGTCCATGACGATCGAGTCTTCAACGAGACTGTTCGAGTGGATGAAGACCGAGCGTCCTAAGACCGAGTTTCGCACAGTCCCGCCCGAAACGATGCATCCCTCGGAGACCATCGAATGCAGCGCCTGGCCGCGGCGGCCGTCCTCGTCGAACACAAACTTGGCCGGGGGTTGGTTGTAATAGGCGGTTCTCAGAGGCCAGAGCTGGTTATAGAGGTTAAGCCGCGGTCGCGCGTCACGCAGATCCATGTTTGCGTCATAGTAGGCGTCGAGGGTGCCGACGTCCCGCCAATAGCTCAGGTTGACCTCGGAGTCGCCGCGAATACGGTTGGTGGTGAAGTTGTACGCGTATACGGGAACTTCTCCGATCAGCCGGGGAATAAGATTGTGGCCGAAGTCGTGCATGCTCGACGGCTCGCTGGCGTCCTCAATCAGCGCTTTCCGCAGTATTCGAGGGTCGAACAGGTAGTTCCCCATCGAGGCCAGGCACATCTGCGGCGCCCCGGGCATCGGCCGCGGCTGAGCCGGTTTTTCCTCGAAGCGCAACACCCGCAGGCCCGAATCGACTTCTATGACGCCGAAGTCGCGGCCGTCTTGAAGCAGCACGGGCAGTGCAGCAACTGTCACCGCCGCCTTGCGCTCAAGATGGAATTCCGCCATCTGCCTGATGTCCATACGGTAGATATGGTCGGCGCCAAAGACTGCCACCAGGTCAGGCCGGCTGTCGTCGACGAGGTTGAGGTTCTGGAAAACAGCGTCGGCAGTCCCCTGGTACCAGGTTTCGCCAACGCGCATCTGCGCCGGAACGGGTGTCACAAAATGGTCAGGCAGCATGCTGCCAAACTGCCAGCCGTCTTTCAGGTGCTCGATGAGCGATTGCGAGCGCCACTGAACGAGGACATAAACCGAGTAAATTCCGGAATTTACGAGGTTCGACAGGACAAAATCTATCAGCCGGTATTTACCGCCGAACGGAACCGCAGGCTTCGCCCTCTCCAAAGTGAGGGGATAAAGGCGCCGACCCTGCCCGCCGGCCATCACAACTGCCAGTATCCTCATACCACCCCGAAATCCCAGCGAATCGCGTATGAAACCGCACCAGGTTGCCTGGCGACCCAACCGCCAACCATCAAACTAACTATAGATAGGACGGCCTTGACCCGCAAAGCGCGATGCCGTGGCACAGGATGCCGCTGATGCACGTTTGTAGCAAAGACTCCACGATTTCCGGTCGGCCGGCGTCCAAGGCAAATGGGGCCTCTTAAAAAAGGTCCGTGCAGTAAGGGCTTTTTACTGACGGTCATAAGGTTCGTTAGGCACGTGGATTGCGTGAAACTTTCCCCGTGCCTTTTCGTCTAATGGAGCGTACTTGGACACGGTATAGCTACCTCGGCGTAAAGACGGAGGACGAACAATGCAAGCTTCCGCTATCAGAGAGAGCTCCCAGGCCAGAACTGCAAACGGGGTGGTGTATCGAATTACATGCCAAAACCGCGGCTGCGGGTTTTCGTTCGATCTCAGCATTACGCCAGCGAACGCCGGAATGCTCGGCGCAATGATCGCCTGCCCGCGATGCCGACGGCCTGGTGGAACGTTGAAGCGCGAAGGGCGAATCGGCGACCGGCTTTTCGCTGCCAAGCTCGTGTTCCGTGATTCGTCCGTTTTTCAAGATGAAGCGGAGGAGCGCTTCTCGAAGCGCCTAAACAACTAGATAGCGACCCGCCAGCACCTGACGGCTTTCTGTGCGAGGTGCGGGACGATCTTTTGCCGGGCCGAATCCACGCCTAGCCGCTGGTGGCTTGGCGTGGAGCTTATGAGCTCGCGGCGCTTAGGTTCGCGCAGCAGATGCCATCGGCGGCGTGGCGGGCGGTTTCAGACGTTGGCTCCGGGCTCGATTGTTACACCTTGAAGCGTCTGGACGCTCGACCGCTCTTGTAGCCGCTTTAACCAGGCATCGACATTGCTGCGGTTGAGCCCAGGCTGAATCCCGAGATGCTCGAGCACAAGCAAGCGTGGGATAAAACCGATGTCCGCCACCGAAAATTCAGCGGCCAGAAACCACTGCCCGTGCAGCTCATGATTCAGGTAGTCAAGCACGCGCTCGATCGCCTGGCTTAGACGCTGCAGCCGCTGCGGGTCGCGCTCGGCAGCCGGCCGATGCATCTCGGCCATCAACAGGCCCACCTGCGGCGTGAAGGAGTTGTCGGAAAAGTCCTCGAAAAGCCGCGCACGTGCCCGCAACGCGCTCGAACCCAGCGGAGGCATGAGGGCAGGTTCAGGGTACTCGTCCTCCAGGTACTCGCCGATGATCGTCGAGTCGTAAACCGCCGTCTCCTCGTCGACCAGCACGGGAACCTTGCCGTATGGATTAAGGCGCAGGAAGTCCGGGCGCCGTTGCTCGCCTTGGGTCAGGTCAACCGGAACTAACTCGTAGGTCAACCCCTTCTCAGCAAGCATGATCCGCACCTTCTGGCCAAACGGACAGGGCAGGAAGTCGTAGAGCTTGATCATGCGGTGGTCCTTACGCCTCCTGGGGCACTACGCGTAAACGCAACGTTGCCTCCACTTCCGGTTGCAACCGAATCGCAACCGTGTATTCGCCGAGCTGTTTTATAGGTTCGTCAAGACCGATCTCGCGGCGATCGACCTCAAACCCCTGAGCCCGCAAGGCGCGTTCGATGTCAAGGTTGGTGACAGAACCGAACAGTTTGCCTTCTTCACCCGCGCGCACCGGGATCAGGACGCTGAGCGCTTCGAGGCGCTCCTTAAGTTTGAGCGCCACACTCTTCTGGGCGTCGCGCCGCGCCATCGCGATCCGTTTCTGATTCTCGAAGGCGCGCAGATTCCGCTGGTCGGCAACAACGGCAAGACGACGCGGCAGCAGGTAGTTCCGCGCATAGCCCGCACGAACCCTGACTACGTCGCCAGTGTGGCCGAGGTTGGCGACATTCTCGTTAAGTATGACCTGTACGTTCACAATACCGGGACCTCGTAAGTCGGCAACTATTAAAGGAAGCCGCTGAAACTCCCCGCCTCGGGGCTAGGCGGCTTCAAGCGCCGAAAATCGATCCACAGATCGAAGAGCCCCGCTGCGCACACTAATGCCGCCAGGATCGGTTGCAACCCAGTAACCAGATAAATTATTCCTCGCGCCAGGGCTGGCATCCCCAAGGCATGGAAATAGAACGCCATTATTGCGACGCCTTGGCAAAAGTAAACAGCCAGCACGCACATAAAGACGTCAAGCGCCAGAACCCGAATCGGTTCGAACGGAATGAACAGGCTGAAACCGGCCGCGATCAGCACCCAGACCATCCATTCCGGGGCCGACCAACGTGCCAGGTCCTTGAACAACGCATACGAAAGCTGGGTCTGCTGGCTAAACCGCCAAAGCAGCGTCAGGTTGAAGAACACCGCGAAACAGCATGAGATCAGTATCAGGGCCGGTGCCAGCTCGGTCGCCACGTCGAGGATATTGGCTTCCATGTGCTGGCCCAGCGCGCTTTCGGCACCCAGGAACCGGTAGAACTCGCGGCTTCGTTCAAGGCCCTGAAGCAGTGTGTTTCTGACAGCTTCCGACAAGGCCGCAAACGAGCCAGTCGCTGCGAGTCCCGCCGCCCCAAGCGATAGAAACAGCGCTATTCCGGCCGTGAGCACGATAAGCTCGAAGGGCTTCTCCCGTTCGAGCATCAAACTCATAATCACCGTCGCAAGGCCCACGGTCGCAAGGTAGCCCACCCCGGCCACCGGACCAGCAAGCGCACCCACGATCACAGCCGTAAGCGCGACCGCCGAGAGCGTCCGCAGATGCCACCAGCGGCGCCCCACCGCGTATCTCAGAGCAGGCAACGGTGTCAGCAGCGTCGCGATCGAACCGACCACTGGCACCACCGAGGCCGCCAGGAAAAGCGACGCACCCATCGCCGCAGCAACCGACGTCGCAAGCGCGGATTGGACCGCTAGCCGCCTCACTCGGGATTAGGCTCCCAACGTGGAGAACGGCAGGAGCGCCAGCAGCCGAGCTCGCTTGATAGCAATCGCGAGCTTGCGCTGATGCTTCGCGCAGTTACCCGAGGTACGGCTGGGAACGATTTTGCCGCTCTCGGTGATGAAACTCTGCAGTATTCGCACGTCCTTGTAGTCGGCTTTAAGGTTCTTGTCAGTGCAGAAACGGCACACCTTACGACGGCCGCCAGAGCGCCGACGAACGGGACGACTCTCTGCCGGAGCTTCGCCTTCACCCCTGGAGCCCCCGCTCCTGGTGAAGCGGCCATGCTCGCCCGGCTCGCTTCGATTACGCTCTGTTGTCTGCTCGCGTTGCTTCTCTTCTTCAACCACTGTCAAATCCTGAACAGCGGGGTGTTGCAACCGGAGATCCTAGATCAGAAAAATCGGTCCACAGCGTCCCGCGAAAAAACCGACTTCCTTCAGTTCTCTCCTCTCTAGAGAGATTACAATGAGGGAAGCAGGTTGTGAAAAGGCTTTTTGACTAGCCTGTCTAAAATAGGGTTCGCTCTTACGCGCTCCTCGCCCTGCACATAAGGCGCGCCTCTAGTGAGTTCTCAAACTTTGTGCCAAGCGCTCGGCCACCCGCCCCTCCCACGGTTTCTGCCCCCTGCGGCTCTTACTCCTGCCGCGGCTCGTCGTTGACGGCTTCGGCCGACACGTTGTCCGGCTCGGACACCGGAGCCCCCTCGTCAGTCGGTTCGGCAGCCGCTTTAGCGGTATCCTCGGCAGCAGGGGCCTCAGGAGCGGCCGGCGCCTTGGCTAAATCGGCACGATGGCGCCGGGCCTCGGCTTCGGAACGCAGCCTGGCGATGTCCGCCTCGGGGTCAACCAGCACCGAGAGATGACGCAACACGGCGTCGCTCAGTCTTAGATTACGCTCGAGCTCGTTGACCGTACCGCCCGTCCCACCATAATCCAGGCGGACATAAAAGCCGCGCCGGGCCTGTCGGATTGGATAGGCAAGCTCGCGCGTGCCCCACTCTTCGGTTTCGATAAGTTCACCCTCGGCGCCGCCGAGGATTGTCTCGAAGCGCTTGACGGTTTCCTTGGCGAGGCTCTCGCCCAGATCGGGACGCAGAATAAAGACCGTTTCGTAACGGCGCAAACCAAGTCCTCCTTTCGGCTAAAGCCCCCGCTGGGGAGCAAGGAGCAGACAGGTAACCGTAACATCCGGAGAGACGCCACTCAAGGTGCGAAGGCAAGTGCGTACGCGCGGCCGGCCGGGTGACCGCCCTACCGTAGGCGGAACCGGGACGCCGGGGTGGGACGGACCGCGGGCCGATTTTCATGGAAGGTTGAAAAAAGAAGTGCGACAATGAAACCTAACGCTCGGCAGATGCGAATGATTAATCGGAGGGTCTGTCCCGGGTCCGCTTCCGCGCGGTAAGGACCAAGCCGAGCAGCAAACCTTGCGCGGACAGGTGCTCAAAATCACAAGCGGCTCCCAGCGGCCGCAAACATAAGGAGCAGTGCGATGACATCAGTTAGAGTCCAGGAAGTGACGGCGAAAACCGCGCCAGCCCATCTCGTCGACCATACGCTGGTCTCCGAGATGGTTGTGCCGGGCGTGCGTTACGAGAAACGGCCAGCCAAGACCCGCGACGGCAAAGTTGCCGAGGGTCTCTATAACGCCTGGATTTGCCTCGATAACCCCAAGCAATACAACTCCTATACGACCGAGATGGTGAAAGGTGTCATCCTGTCGTTTCGAGCTGCCGCGATGGCTCGCGACGTAAACGCCGTCGTCTTTACCGGAGTCGGCGACAAGGCCTTCTGCACCGGCGGCAACACCCACGAGTACGCCCAATATTATGCTGGCAACCCGCAGGAATACCGCCAATACATAAGGATCTTCAACGACATGGTCTCCTCAATCCTGGCTTGCGACAAGCCTGTCATCTGCCGGGTCAACGGCATGCGCATCGGCGGCGGCCAGGAAATCGGTATGGCGTGCGACTTTACGATCGCGCAAGACCTGGCCAATTTCGGCCAGGCCGGTCCCAAACACGGCTCGGCACCGATTGGGGGCGCCACTGACTTCCTGCCTGTGATGGTCGGATGCGAGCGCGCGATGTTTTCGGGAACCCTGTGCGAGCCGTTCTCGGCCCATAAGGCCTACCGGCTGGGAATCGTGAGCGAAATCGTTCCCGCGCTCAAAATAAACGGCAAATTCGTTCCCAATCCTACGGTGATCACCGATCGGATGCTCGACGAGTACGGGCGGATAGTCCACGGCGAGTTCAAGACGGGTGAAGAGCTGTCAAAAGGTCAGGCGCAGCTCAAGCAAGGTCAAATCGACTTGAGCCTTCTCGACGAAAAAGTCGAAGAATACTGCGCGAAACTGCTGGTGACCTTCCCGGAATGCATGATCAAAACTATCGAGGAGTTGCGTAAGCCCAAGCTCAACTCCTGGAACGCCAACAGGGAGAATAGCCGCGCCTGGCTCGCCCTCAACATGATGAACGAAGCACGCGCAGGTTTCCGCGCCTTCGACGAAGGCACCAGGGAAACCGGGCGCGAAATCGACTTCATAGCGCTCCGCCAGGCGCTCGCCAAAGGCACCCCCTGGACGCCCGAACTGATCGAGAGCCTGATTCCCAAAGCGGCTAAATGACCATGGATACCTCCCAATCAATCAAGGTATGGAGCGACCGTTACGACCGCTTGCTCAGGGTTCGGCTTGCGCAGCCAAAGGCCAACCTGATTGACGCGGCGATGATCGCCGGACTCGATGAAGTGTTCACGAAGAGGATAAAGGACTCGCGTTTGCGCGCGGTCTTGCTCGACGCCGAAGGACCCCATTTCAGCTTCGGCGCCAGCGTCGAGGAGCATCTGCCGGCCAAGTGCGCGGCGATGCTCCAGTCGCTGCACGGGCTCCTGCTGATGATGATCGACGCTCCGCTGCCGATTCTGACGGCGATACGCGGACAGTGTCTTGGCGGGGGACTCGAAGTAGCGATGGCGACGACGTTGATTTTCGCCGCGCCGGGCGCACGGTTCGGGCAGCCCGAGGTCAAATTGGCCGTTATCGCCCCGGCCGCCTCATGCCTGCTGCCCGAGCGCGTCGGTCGGGCACACGCTGAGGACATTCTGCTCTCGGGTCGCACGCTGGACAGCCAGGAAGCCTTCCGCATCGGCCTCGTGCACGAGGTTGCGGACGACCCGGAAGCTGCGGCGCTCTCCTATTTCGACCAACACCTGGCGCAGTTGAGCGCGAGTTCAGTCCGATTCGCCGTCAAAGCCGCCCGGATGGGTATGGCTGAGCGGCTTCGGACCGCGTTGGCAGCGATGGAGAAGGTGTACCTTGAAGAGTTGATGGCGACGCGAGACGCTCTGGAGGGGCTGCAGTCGTTCATCGAGAAGCGTCCTCCGAAGTGGGAAGACGGCTAGACCTGCAGATCCACATAAAGCCGATTTATTCCTGTCTTTGCGGCTCAAGCCCGGTCGGCGACGAGGGTTAAAGCGGCTCGAAGACGGCCGGCCGGGCCGCATGAGCGGCCCGGCCGCAACTGTTTTCCCTTGACCCACGCCGCTAGAACATTTTTTTCAGGGTACCGAGCGGGTTAGACGTCGGGCTTGCCCCAGATGGCGCAGGCGGCGTGGTACCCGTCCCGCTTGGTCCACCCGTCGAACCGCCCAGAAGACCGCCCAGCGGCGTCTTGCCGAGCATTTTTCCCATGAACTTCTGCCCCTTGCTCTCGATTGCGCGCGAGGCCGCCCGCTTGGCGAGCAGTGCTACGTCAGGTGCTACTGTCGGCTTGGGAAGCGTGCCCCATATCCGC
>JAJYVB010000282.1 GCA_021792265.1 Deltaproteobacteria bacterium
ACGCGGCCGTGCCTACAGCAATCTTTGGACTGGAGCGACCGTGGAAATCGGGCTCAGGTCGCGCAGGATAATCGCGCGCTGGCAAAACGGCTGCAAAAGCTCGCGCGGCCTTGCACTGGACGCGCAAAGGGACCTTCTGTTGGTCGGCTGCGCCGAGGGTAAGCTCTCGGTCTTGAGCGCCAAAACCGGCAATGATCTCGGCAGCGTCGCTTCCGGGTCGGGCGTCGATATAATCGCGTACAGCAGCGAGCTTCAGCACGCCTATCTGCCGGGTGCCCGAAGTGCAACGATGGCAATTATCGGGATTTCCGACGCCGGGACCCCTCGGTTGCTGACGGTCGTCCATACGGCCCGCGGTGCTCACTGCGTAACTGCCGACAACCTGGGCAACATTTACGTCTGCGACCCCCCAAAAGGGCAACTGCTGATTTTTAGAGACCCTGCGGCAAGCCGATAGGCCGACCGCGAGATTGCCGGCCGCCGTGACCATGCGGCGTGCTGCAAACCGCTTTACGCCTCGCTGGCATTTCCATCGCGTGAAGTGCTTGACCTTGAACCTCGATACAGGGTGTAGGCTCGTTTTCATAAGGAGCGACGAATATGGCGAAGAAGCGGCAGGTCGAAGTGTTCAGCGCCGGATGCCCGGTTTGCGAAGGGGCGCAAGTTGTAGTCCGGCGGCTTTCGTGCCCGTCGTGCGAAGTGATCGTGCTCGACATGCACGATCCGGCAGTCGCCGCCAAAGCGAAATCCGACGGTGTTCGCTCGGTACCTGCCGTTGTGGTTGACGGGCAATTGGCGGCCTGCTGCGCCGGCTCCGGGCCGGCCGAAGCCGCGCTACGAGCGGCGGGCGTCGGCATACCGTTGCCTTGAGTAGTTAAACTTAAGGCGGGGTCGCCGGTACCGAATTCGCGCTGGGCAACGCTCAACGGCTTCGTGCGCGGTACTGCAAGGTCGAGCGGCATTGCACGTGCCCGGCGAAAGGAACTCAAACCATGATAAAAGTCGAACTAATCTACGACGCTGATTGCCCGGCGGCCGGAGCGGCGCGCGAGAACCTGAGGCAGGCGCTTTGCGGCGTAAACCTTCCGCCGCGATGGACGGAATGGGAACGCTCGTCGTCGTCCACACCGCAGACGATGCGTGCGTTCGGCTCGCCGGCCATTCTGGTCAACGGCCGTGACGTAGCAGGAGGCGAAGCGCCAGGAGCTGCATCGTGCCGAATCTGTCAGCCGCACGCGGGGCGTTTGGCGGCAGTGCCGCCGGTTGAATTGATTGCGTCGGCGATCAGTGAGGCTATCGCTAGAGAAAACGCGGCGCTGAATTCGCAAGCGCCGGTGAGGCGATGGATGGGCGTCATGGCGATACCGGCAGCTCTCGCGTCGGTGGTACCGGCGGTGGGATGCCCGCTGTGCTGGCCTGCCTATGCGGCGCTGCTCTCTTCAGCGGGACTGGGTTTCCTGGCTTCGTCGCGTTACCTGTTTTTTCTTACCGCTGGATTACTAGCCGTTGCTATGACAGGACTTGGAATTGAGGCGCGGCGGCGCGGGTATGCTCCGTTGGCTCTCGGCATCGTGGCCAGTGCAGCGCTAGTGCTCGGGAAATTAGTTATCGCTTCCGCGGAAATTACCTATGCCGGAGTTATACTGTTGCTCGCCGCCTCGCTCTTGAGCCTGGTCCGTGTTCGCACGAACCTGCCAGTCGCGTGTGCGACGGCTGGCATGCGGTCACGCTAAACTCTCAACGAGGGGAGGGTTTCCGATGCGGGAGGTCGTGATAGTCGACGGTGTGAGGACGGCGATCGCCAGAGGCGGCCAGGACCGCTCTTTTTTTCGCGGCGTGCGCGGCGATGAACTTGCCGCGCGGTGCCTGCGTGCTCTGCTCGGCCGTAATCCCAAGGTTTCCCCCGACACCATCGAAGACGTAATCGTTGGCTGCGCCAATCAATCCGGTGAGCAAGGGCTGAACCTGGGCCGCATGGTCGCCCTCCTTGCGGGGCTTCCGGTCGAAGTGGCGGGTACGACGGTCGACCGCCAGTGCGGGTCGGGCCTGCAGGCGGTCAATTTCGCCGCCCAGACGATTGCTGGTGGCGCGGCCGAGTGCGTAATAGCAGGCGGCGTCGAGCACATGACGCATGTTCCGATGGGCTCGACCTTTTCGCCCAACCCGCGCCTGCTCGAAACGTTTTCGCCGGAGATCTACCTGATGGGCATGACGGCGGAGCGCCTCGCCGCGCTTCACGATGTCAGCCGCTCGGAGTCCGATACGTTCGCCCTGCGATCTCATCAGCGCGCGCTCGCAGCCCGCCCGCGGTTTGCGGAGGAAATCGTCCCGGTTCCGCTCCCGGATGGCGCTACTGCAGATGTCGACCAGGGTCCACGTGCGGACACGACGCTCGAAAAGCTCGCCGCGCTAAAACCCTCGTTCAAACCCGACGGCCAGGTCACGGCAGGTAACTCTTCGCAGGTAAGCGACGGCGCAGCAGCGCTGCTGCTGATGAGCATGGAACGCGCCCGTTTGCTTGGGCTGGCCCCGATCGCCCGGGTGCGGGCCACTGCCGTGGCCGGAGTCGCGCCGGAACTGATGGGCTGGGGACCGGTGCCGGCCACTCGCAAAGCGCTGGCGCGCTCTGGCTTGCAAATTTCTGACCTCGACCTGGTGGAGATCAACGAGGCTTTCGCCGCACAGGTGCTTGCCTGCAACCGCGACCTCCGGATCGCTGAGGAGCGGATGAACGTTAACGGGGGCGCCGTGGCGTTGGGCCATCCGCTAGGATGTTCAGGTGCGAGGCTGATGGTGACGCTTGTCTACGAGATGCGACGGCGCGGCGCGCGGCTGGGCCTTGTGACGATGTGCATAGGCCTCGGCCAGGGGATCGCGACAATCGTGGAACAGGTTTGACATGGAGCCTCGTTTTTCCAGTGCGATGCCAATTTGCCAAGGTGTTTAATGCCGTCGCGGGGGGCGAGCGAAAAATCGAATCGTCGCGTTAACGCTGGAAATACTTTAAATGCTTGCTTAATCGGAACGGGAGGGGTGGCCGAGCGGTTGAAGGCACCGGTCTTGAAAACCGGCAGCAGCGAAAGTTGCTCGTGGGTTCGAATCCCACCCCCTCCGCCAGAAGCTTATTCGAGATAGTCTGATGCCGTCTATGATAATCTCGTAAGTCACCGATAATTCATGCTTTTCTTGTAATTTGGCTTCGATGCCGTCTGACCTCGTTCATTGACATAGGAAAACATTTGGGGGTAACTTTGGGGGTAACTGGGGCGATCGGACCGGTTTCGTCACAGGAGTTACCCCCAAAGTTACCCCCAAAATACGGAGTTACCGCCAATGATGAACCTGCTAACCGAGATTAGAATCAGGCAGGCCAAACCGACCGAGAGGGCGTACAAGCTTTTCGACGGGGGCGGTTTGTTTCTCCTGGTCACGCCGCAGGGCCAGAAATGGTGGCGATTCAAGTATCGCTTCGCTGACAAGGAAAAGCTGCTTTCGTTTGGTGTGTACCCCGGCATCGGACTCAAGCAGGCGCGAGAGCGGCGCGACGACGCGCGCAAACAGATCGGCGCAGGCATCGACCCGAGCACCGAGCGCCATGCTGTGAAGGCATCTCAGACGGCCGCCGAGCGATCCGAGCAGGCCTCGTTTGAGGCAGTGGCGCGCGAGTGGTTCGAGAAGTTCTCTCCAAATTGGGTCCCCGAACACGCCGTGACCGTGATTCACCGGCTCGAAGCCGACGTGCTCCCATGGATCGGCAAGAAGGCGATCGCGGAGATTACAGCCGTCCAGCTACTTGAAGTGCTGCGGCGCATCGAGGCTCGCGGCGCCATCTCGACGGCTCATCGCATCAAGCAGATTTGTGGGCAGGTCTTCCGATATGCGATCGCAACCGGACGAGCATCGCGAGACCCCAGCGCGGATCTGCGCGGCGCTCTTCCGCCAGAGCGCGAGCGCCACTTCGGTGCGCTGACCAAACCCACCGACGTGGCCGCTCTGGTTCGCGCGATCGAGGGCTATCAGGGCTCGTTCATCGTGCGATGCGCCCTCAAATTCACAGCGCTGACCTTCGCGCGGCCAGGG
>JAJYVB010000283.1 GCA_021792265.1 Deltaproteobacteria bacterium
CGTCGATTTCGTCGATGAAAATAATGCAGGGAGCGTGCTTTTTACCCTGCACAAACAGGTCGCGCACCCGCGAGGCGCCCACGCCGACAAACATCTCGACGAAATCGGAGCCGGAGATCGAAAAGAAGGGCACGCCCGCCTCGCCGGCAATTGCGCGCGCCAGCAGGGTCTTGCCGGTTCCGGGCGCGCCTACCAGAAGTACGCCTTTGGGAATCCTGCCTCCCAGGCGCGTAAATCGTTTCGGATCCTTTAAAAATTGGATTATTTCTTCAAGTTCGTCCTTGGCTTCGTCGATCCCCGCGACGTCGGCAAAGGTTACTTTTCGGGTGTTCTCGTTTAAAAGCTTGGCTCGGCTCTTCCCAAAGGACATCGCCTTGCCCCCGCCGATCTGCATCTGGCGCATGAAGAATATCCAGACCGCGACCAACAGGAGCATCGGGAACCACTGCACGAGCGCCACCATCCACCACGAGTCGCCCTGCGGCGGTTTGGCGACAATCGTGACGCCCTTCTTGCGCAGAGTGTCTACGAGATTGGGGAACTGGGGGGCGTAGGTCTTGAACTCTTCGCCCGCGGCCGAAAACGCCTCTATCTCATGCCCCTGGATAGTAACCTTCGAGACACGGCCGCTTTCGACATCACTGAGGAAGGCGGTGAAGCTTTTCTCCGGCACCTGCGCCTGATGCCTGCTGAACACATTGAACAGCAGCAGGAACAAAAGCCCCAGCACCAGCCAGAGCGCAACGCTGCGCGAAAACTGGTTCATTCCAATTAATTACGCTAGCACGCGGTTTTAAGTTGGCGCAACGCGCCGAAGCGCCGACCGGCTGTCCTCGTCCGCTGCCACTCGCTCCAGAACGACCCGGCGTACGCTCCTGGTAGCGGAAACCACGCGCGCCCCGTCGGAACGCGCAATTCCGGGGACCCACAGTACCTCCTCACCCGAAACGACGACGGGAAATCCGCCCCTTACCGCCCGCGGCACCTTGCGATCGACGAACAAGTCCTGAAGTTTACGCCGCCCGCCAAGGCCCATGAGCTTCATGCGATCGCCGTTTCGTGGATTTCGCACGACGAGGTCCCCAGCCGCATCGGCGTCGAATAGCGCCTCGTCTGCCCTGACGGGCAGCCTGAAATCGCATGGTGTGCCGATCGACGACTCAAGCCGCATCACCTCGCCGGCAACCTCGACCGCAACGGTTCCCTCGGCTGCCAGAGCTAGAGAATAAGGCGCAATCGTGCTCATGCCGTCCCGTCCATCCTGGAACCTTTCCAAGCTAAGAAACCCGTAGCAGCGCTCGGCCCGCCATCGCTGAGGAAGATCAAGGCGCCCGCTGGCAGGCCCACGCAGCGCAAGCCTCATCAACGCTTCGAAATGGCGCCGACTAAAGGCCCTGAGGTCGCCCTTGACCCGCTCGACGAAAAGCCGCATCAAAACCGCAGTCACGGCGGTGGGAAGCTCCTCAAGCCCGTCGAGCCGCAAGCGGCCGTCGCCGCACAGCCTCCTGGCCAACTCATGCGATCCGACCCACCGAATTGCGTCTTCCTCGGCGCGCATCTCACCGGCCAGCTCAACCAGACGCCTACGCAAGCCGGGTGCATACTCCCGCTCGATAGCCGGCAGCAGGTGGCTGCGCAAACGATTGCGCAAAAAGACGGCCGACCCGTTGGAGCTATCGACGACAAAACTGGCGTCGATGGCTTCGAGGTAAGCCAACACTTCGTCGCGGAAAATGCCCAGCATCGGCCGAACGATGCGCCCCGGCCCGCATGGCGCCATCGCGCCAAGTCCCAGCGGCCCGGCGCCGCGCAAAAACCGCATCAGCACGGTCTCGGCTTGGTCGTCAGCCGTATGGGCAAGCATCACATGCGCCGCACCGACCCGCCCGGCTGCCGTTTCAAGAAACTCGCGGCGGCTTTCGCGCGCCCGCTCCTCGAGGTTTGCACCGGCCGTCGGGAGGGACGACGCTTGGCCAACGATCAACTTGACGCCCAACCGCGCGCACAGTTCACGCACGAAGGCCTCGTCACGGTCGGATTCAGACCCGCGCAGGCAATGGTTAAGGTGCGCCGCTACTAGTTTAAAGCCGTCACCGTTCTGCAAAGCCTGCAACGCGTGTAAAAGCGCGACCGAATCCGGCCCTCCGGAGAGGCCAAGCAGAACCGTCTCGCCAAGCTTTACTGGGAGGCCGCGGATAAACCTCGCGATACGTGCCAAAAAGCGGCTTTCCGATCGCCGATCCATCTCTTTGAGGCTACGCCCCTGACGGTTGACGTGCCAACGCGGCCCCGGTAGCGGTAGTGTCCTAATTTCAGCGCTCTACTTAGCGGATGAATCTCACATAAGATAAGTTGGCATTTTCCAAAGTGACAAGTTAACGAAAGTCGAGGTCGAGAGATGAGCGGCAAATTTTCAGTAGGCGATCGAATCGTGGCATGGGGCGACCCTGGCAACATCACCAAAATTGCCGGCAAAAGCGCGATGATCGAATTCGATGACCGTGACACGGGCACGATCAAGCTCTCTGATTCCGCCTTGAGGAAGGCTGGCCCCTTATTTCAACGACTAGAGCGCTACTACCAAAGGAATGGAATCTCGCCAACTACTTTCAAAAGATTTGGGTGCCCCTACAAGAAAGACTGCGTCAGCTGCGCAACAAGCTCTTCCAGATTTGTCTGTGGCAGAGAGGCGCTTGTCACCAGCGGCTACGAGGGGCACGCCCTCCCGCGCCTTCTGTTCCTTTCGGCCGATTCCGGCTCCTCGGACGAAAATTCTGGCCGTAAGGCGGTCGGAACAGGAGAGTGGGAGGAACGGGAGTGCGTCCCAGGAGAAATCCCCCGTCCAAGACACTGGAGGGAGGTCCACGAGATCGCCCGGTGGGTACTCCGGTGCTTCCGGCGCGAACTGACCCTCGATGAGACGCGTCACTTCATAGCGCATACCAACAGTGCGAAGTGTTGCGTGAACAATCGGGATAGCCGGCAGGCTCCCCAGCGGCTCTTCGACAACTGCCGTCGTTTCATTGGACCAGAATTAACAAAACTGGCGCCAGACTTGTTGGTGACACAAGGTGAACCCGCTGAAAGAGCTATTGAGGAACATTTTACGGTACTGCGGAAGAAGTACCTGACCCAAAGATCAACCGCGGCAGGAAGCAGGGCTAAGTGGTACAGGGCGGAAATCAGGATGGATCGGCGCCGTGTCTTGTGGCTGCGAACGCCGCACCCGGGTATGCGAAAAATGAGAAAAGCCGCTGGCGGGGGAAAAGTCCAAGCCGGCAAACTTGCGGCTAAAGAACTGGACAGGATGTACAAGCGCTGCTTCGACGAAGTCCTCCGATGGAAGCGGAACGGGGGTAGTGGACTGGCGGTGCGACCGAGGGTTTTAGCCCGAATCGCGGCCAAGGACCGCTGTCCCGTCTCGTAAACAAGTGCAGCATCGTGGATGCGGCGTTTGATACGTCAGGCGGACCTCGTCTAGCGGAAAGGCCGGGCGTTCTCGTTCCAGCCTACACTTCGCCCACTACAATCTCGTTCGCGTTCGCAAGACGCTGCCGATGACGCCCGCGATGGCGCACGGCCTTAGCGATCACATCTGGGCGCTCGGCGAGCTATTAGGGAGGATTTCAAATTACGACACTACCCGGTACCCGAACTTGCAACGCGAGGCTTGCCGGCAAACAGGCGATTCGTCAGCCTGCTATCTCTTCGAGCAGGTTCAGGATTACATCGATACCGGGAAGGTTGACGCCCAAGTCCTCGGAAAGGACGCGGATAAGCCGCGCCCGGCGCAGTGCCGCAAGGTCATACAGCACTTCATCGCCGAAGCCTGCTTCCGACATGCTCGCCGGCTCAAGCAGCCGCTCGTTCTCCCACAGTGAAAGTTCCGACGTGCTTACTCCGGCAAGCATGCACAGAGCCTGGCGGGTAATCAGCCTATCACCGTGCATCGGAGCCGCCTTGGCGCGTCCAACCGGCCGTTTTCGCCCCTTTGCTCTGGCCATCGTGCGCAATCAGGCCGGCCTGGCCCGCACCAACTCAGCGCGAGGGTCGGCAACTCC
>JAJYVB010000284.1 GCA_021792265.1 Deltaproteobacteria bacterium
CATGGTTCCCGTATCCGGGCATCCCCTCCTCGCTCACCCTGAACGGCAGCGCAAGAATGCGGGCGGGACCGTAGCGGGCCGCGAAGGTATCGAAACTAAGCCGGGCATCGCAATCGATTCATGGATAAGGCGTCCGAAATGGCGGCAAAGGATAGGAAAGGCGCAGCGCGCAGGCCGGTCTCGGAGAAGCCGCATCGCTGCGGCGGCGGGGCTGCGCCGCGCGGCTTTGCCGGAGATCAGCGAGGCCAAACTTTGATCGAGTTCGCGGTGGTCTCCGTGATGCTTTTCACCTGCGTCTTCGGCATCATGGACGGCTCCCGCGCCCTCTACGCGTATCACTTCACCTCCTACGCCGCCCGCGAGGCCACCCGGTATGCGGTGGTGCGGGGTTCGACATATTCCAGTACGCCCTGCGCCACGACCTCGACCCTGGCATGCGACGCCACCGCCGCGAATATCGCTTCCTTTGTACAGAGCATCGTCCCGCCGGGCATCAGCGCAGGATCGGCGCTCACGGTCGCCGCCTCCTGGCCGGGAACGGCTCCAACCGGGGCGGTGGGAGTTTGCAGCATCGCCGACGGAGTCAACAGCCCGGGCTGCTCGGTAAAGGTTCAAGTGAGTTATTTGTTCAACTACATCGCTCCTTTTATGCCTGGGTCCGGCCTCTTGATGACCAGTACAGCGGAGTCTGTCATCCAGCAGTGACCGGGCCCGGGAGGCGCCGGAGGAATCGGCGTTTTCCGCCGCCTGCGTTCTGGACTATAACGGAAGCAGACCCGTCTTTCTCGCCGGGGGCGAAGGCGGGTCGTCTGGAGCAAGGTGTGGCATGAGCATTTCGCGTAGAGACCTCTGTGTATTGCTGCCGGCGCTCGTGGCCGCCGGCGGCTTCGCCGAAGTTCCCGGATCGGAGAACCCGCTCCTGCCTTCGGCCGTCTATAACCTTCAAGACTTGCCGGCGCACGGGAATGCGCGGAGCCGTTCGGTTCCGATCTTTTCCGGGACAAATCACGCGGGCGTGAAGCTAAGTCTGCATGAAACGGATCTCGCGCCGGGCGCTTCGCCCCATCCTCCGCACCATCACGTCAATGAGGAGATATTCCTGATGCGGGCGGGCCTCCTGGAAGTGACGATTGACGGCAAGACCTCGCAATTGTCGCCGGGCTCGGTGGCCTACGTCGCCTCGAATGCGGTGCACGGGGTGCACAACGCCGGTCGAGAGCATGCGCTCTATTTCGTCCTGGAAGTCGGCTGAGCGCGGCTGCATTCCCTTGGGCAGTCCGTGTTGAGAGTCTCCCTGTTCGCGGAATCGGACAAACGCCGGATGTGCGGCGTTGGCGCGTTGGGCAGGCTCAATCAGGGGTCTTTCGATAAGTTCCCCTGGCTTGGGAAAGCCATAGGAATTTGTCTTTTGCTCGACTGTGCGACTGATCACGGCCGTTGCGGACAAATAACTACCCTACGAAGAGTCAAGTAGGGAAGGCATCTCCCGTCCGTTTGGTAGGGGATCAGCATCCTGCGTAGTGGAATAGGCCGCTCGCCGCACTGAGCTAACGTGATCTGGCCCACTCTTCCCATTTGGTAGTGAACAGTATCTCGATTCAAGTAATCTTTCCAAGACGCCCATTTCGTAGGGGTGTGCTTGCCATGTGCCTTCGCGATCGCCATCCTTATCGATACCGCATTGAGGAAGCGCTTTATGAGCCGGGGTTTCCGCCGATCCCCGACGTCGTCGCCATAAGGGGCGCAAGCCGGTCGGCCGTATCGAATTGGCCGCTGAGAGCGGCGTCGAACGTATCATGCAGGGTCTGCGCGAACGCGCGGTCAACCCGTTTCCCCTGCCAGGTCTGCCCCAATTGGGGGCAAATTCCAGCGCGGACTTTTCCTTAACGTCCGGAGGCAAATTTCGTCTTCTCCAGGGGCGAGATCACCTGCGGCGATCACCAGCGACGATGTTTTGAGAAATTACCGATGACCTGACAACCGCCAGCACAGGCATACCGGACGAAAATCAGTGCGGAATTTCCAGGGCCATCAGGACGGCTTCACCGTTGCGGGGTAAAGTGGTGAATAAGCTTGGCGTGTTTGGGGGTGTTTTCGTAGTGAAGGCACAGGATGCCGTATCGATCCGGGCGTCAATCAGCTTCCCGCGGGAAATCTACGAGACGCTCGAAGCCATTGCGAAAGAAAAGAGGGTTTCGCTCGCCTGGGTTGTGCGCGAAGCCGCCGAGAAGTACATTGCGGACCGTTGGCCGCTGTTCGTCAAGCCAAGTGATAGGACCTGAATGTCGATCGAGCAAAACTACAACATCCGGTTCATCGCGTCGCTCGCCCTTCGGGAGAAGCAGATTCAGCAGAACTATCGTCCGATCATCGCCGTCCACAAGTGGTTTGCGCGACGGCCCGGCACGCTGTTTCGCGGGCTGCTGCTTTCGGAGTTTGGAAAGGCGTCGGTCGAGAACTCGTACTACGAGTCAAACCGTTTCGAGGGCATTACCGTAGCCGATCCGTTCATGGGAGGCGGAACGCCGCTGCTCGAAGCAAATCGGGTCGGCTGCAATGTAACCGGGCTTGATATTAACCCGATGGCGGCGTGGGTCGTGCGCGAAGAGATTGATGCGATCGACCTGAAGACCTATAAGAAAAGTGCCGCGCACCTTCTCGATGCCATGGCGCGCGACATTGGGCATCTCTACAAGACGCGCTGTCCGATCACGGGACGGCCCGATGTCGACGTGAAGTATTTTCTTTGGGTGAAGACGGGAAGATGCGCGGGATGCCGTAAGCCCTACGATCTTTTTCCAGGCTACGTGCTGGCAGAAGATGCCCGGCACCCCTCGTATGTGTTGATATGCTCGCGCTGCGGCGATTTAAACGAAGTTGATGATCCCGACAAGCCAGACCAATGCCGCTGCGGAACAAAATTGCGGACGGATGGGCGCGTAAGCCGGAATAGGTGCGAGTGCCCGCATTGCGGTTTTGCAAATCGCGGGCCGTTTCACGGCGACGGCGTTCCCACGCATCGTTTGTTTGCAATCGAGTATTACAACCCCGACCTCAAGGATCGGCCGGGCCGTCTTTTCAAAAAACCCGACAAGGACGACTTGGCGCGCTTCGAAGCGGCCGAGGTCGCCTGGCGGCATGCGAAGCCGCGCTTCGTCCCGGATGATCCGATACCGGAAGGCGACGAGTCGTCGCGCCTCCGGCGGTGGGGATATCGACGGTTTGCGGATTTGTTCAACTCGCGTCAACTGCTGGGCCTTGAAACCAGCGCGCGCCTGATCTCTAGGCTGAAGGACGACCGAATCCGCAGCGCCCTGGCAACGAACTTCTCGGACCTCTTGCGCTACCAGAACATGCTGTGCCGCTACGACACGATGGCGCTCAAGTCGCTGGACGTGTTTTCGATCCACGGCTTTCCAGTGGGATATGTGCAAGTCGAATCCAATCTACTCGGCATCCGCAACGGCAATGCCCTTCCCGTGGGCTCGGGCGGGTGGATCAACATCGTCGAAAAGTATGCGAAGGCGAAGCTCTACTGCGCGGAGCCTTTCGAGGTCGCATTTGCGGGCAAAAAGAAAATCACAGTCCCGATTGCGGGCGAGTGGATCGGCGAGAAAAATCCTGCGCTGCCGTTGGCGCCTGCGCGCAGAATCGACATCCGGTGCGAGTCGGCGACCGCGGCGGAATTCAGGTCCGCGAGTCTCGACGGGGTCTTCACCGATCCTCCTTATTTCGGGATGGTTCAATACGGAGAGCTGATGCACTTTTGCTATGTGTGGCTTCGCAAGCTCATGGGGAGGGATTTCGTGGGGCTCGAACAGGCCACGACCCGGAACGAGGAGGAGCTGACCGGCAACCAAACCGCGGACAGAGACCTCGCGCACTTCGCGGAGGGGCTCGCCGAGGCTTATGCGCGCGCGGCTCAGGCATTGAAGCTAGGGGCGCCGCTCGTCTTCACCTACCACCACAACCGACAGGAAGCCTATCTGGCCGCCGGCATGGCGATCCTGGACGCCGGGCTCATCTGTTCCGCATCCTTGCCGTGC
>JAJYVB010000285.1 GCA_021792265.1 Deltaproteobacteria bacterium
TTTCGGGGCGCCTGTCCAAGGTGGTTTCGGCGGCGTCCGCCGCCGCAGACGAGCCGCTGCCGCCGCATCGAGCTGCGGGAACGACAACACGTCGGTTGCGCGATCCTTTCGGCGAAAGTTGCGATTGAGAACGCGAATCTGCTCGTCGTCCGTCAGCACGAGCGAAAGCTCCCAGTCCTCGAGGCCGCGTTCGGCCAGCAACCAGCGAGCGCTGGAGCGCAGCGCGCGAACGAAAGGGAGCCCGTCGCGCGTCTCGCATCGCACGGCTACCGTCACGCCGCCGGCCCCTGCCCGGGACCGTTCGGGCCGGAATCGTGCGGGAAACCTCCCTCTTCGGCCGCCTGGTAGGCGGCGATTATCGCCTGCACCAGGCGATGGCGAACGACATCCGCCTCGGTGAAGTAGACGAATGCGATGCCAGGCGCGTTGGCGAGCACCGTGCGCGCCCCTTTGAGTCCTGAAAGCTTGCCGCTGGGAAGGTCGATCTGGGTGATATCGCCCGTGATAACTGCCTTGGAGTTATATCCCAGGCGCGTCAAAAACATCTTCATCTGCTCCGTCGTCGTGTTTTGCGCCTCGTCCAGGATGATGAAGGAGTCATTGAGCGTGCGGCCCCGCATAAAGGCAAGCGGCGCCACCTCGATAGTCCCGCGTTCGATCATCCGCCGCGCGCGGTCGAAGTCCACCATGTCGTGCAGGGCGTCGTACAGCGGGCGCAGATAAGGATTGACCTTTTCGGCAAGGTCGCCGGGCAGAAAGCCCAGCTTCTCGCCCGCCTCTACCGCCGGCCGGCAGAGAACCATCCTCGTCACCTGATTTTTCATCAGCGCCGCCAGCGCCATCGCCATCGCAAGATAAGTCTTGCCGGTTCCCGCCGGACCGATACCAAAGACGACATCGAAACGGCGGATAGCATCGACATAGCGTTTCTGCGCCACGCTCTTGGGTGCAATGACGTGCTTGTGCGCGGAGACGTAAACGGTATCGAGGAAAACATCTTTGAGGTCAACGTTGCGATCGCTGCGCAGCATGCGGATCGCGTATTCGATATCGCTTGGGTAGAGCGGGTAGCCGCGGCGCAAAAGCTCGTAAAGCTCGCTGAGCAGTTTTCCGGCCAGCGCCTGCTCCTCCGGCCCGCCCGTTACTTTGAGCGAATTGCCGCCCGCCCCGATGCGGACGCCGAGCGCCTGTTCGATAGCCCGCACGTGGGAATCGTGCTGGCCGAGCATCTCGGTAAAAAGCCTTGGATCGTCGAAGTGAATTTCGAGCGATTGTTCGTTTTCAGGCTGAATGATTTCTATGGTCTCACCTCGGGTAAAATTTGACTGTCAGCTCAAACCCCGTTTGCCGCCGCTTTCCCAACCCCTGCGCTCAAAACGTGTTTCAAGCGAGAGCCTCGCCGACCGCGGCGAGCGCCTCGCCAAGTTTCGATCGGTCGCGTCCGCCGGCCTGGGCAAAGTCGGCCCGCCCTCCTCCCGATCCGCCGACCAGCGGCGCGATCTCGCGGATGATTTTGCCGGCGTTCACCCGCCCCACGAGGTCCGCGGTCACAGCCACCACCAACGCAGCCTTGTCGCCCAGGTCCGAACCTATAGCGACCACCGCTGAGCCGTACTTCTGCCGCAGACGGTCAGCCATTTCGCGCAGCGCCGGCTGCTCGAGGCCTTCGACTTTGCGCGTCACAACCCGGATACCGTCAAATTCGCGCACCTGCTCGGCCTCGCCTGCAAGCGCCCCGCCCGCGCCCGCGACAAGCCTTTGTTCGAGGGCGCGCAGTTTCTTTTCGAGTTCCCGCTCGCGCGCCAGCGTTTTTTCCAGCCGCTCAAGCGCCTGCCCGTCGCGAGCCCCAAGACGCTCGCCGATACGTTCAAGGGTCTGCTCGCGCTCGCGGACCGCCTCGATCGCACCCTGGCCCGTAAAAGCCTCGATACGGCGCACTCCCGCGCCGACGGCCGACTCCGCGGCAAGCTTGAAGAATCCGATCTCGCCGGTGTGCTGCACATGGGTTCCGCCGCAGAGCTCGATCGAAAAATCGCCCATCCTCACAACGCGCACCCGGTCGCCGTACTTGTCGCCGAAGAAGGCGAGCGCCCCGGCCCGGATCGCCTCGTCGTAGGCCATTTCATCCGTGACGACTTCGGCGTTCTCACGCACCCGCGCGTTAACTTCCTCTTCGATCGTGACCAGCTTGTCGTCGCCAACCGGACCGTTATGGCTGAAGTCGAAGCGCAGCCGGTCGGGCGCGACCAGCGAGCCTGCCTGATGGACGCTGGTACCGAGAATTTCGCGCAGCGCGTAATGGAGAACGTGAGTCGCCGAATGGTTCAGCATCGCAGCGGTCCGCCGCTCGCGATCGACCTTGAGCGTCACGCGCCGGCCGAACTCGAACTCGCGCGCGTCGCCGCGCAGGAGCCTGCCGATGTGAACAATCAACAAGTTTCGCCTCAGCGTGCCGGTGACCTCGAAAATTGAACCATCTTCGGCTTCGATGACGCCGCGGTCACCGATCTGGCCGCCGCCTTCAGGATAAAAGGGGGTTTCTGCGGTGACCAGTTCGACGAGTTCGTCCCTGCCGCTCTCAGAGCTTCTGCCGAACCCAACTACCTCGGACTCCGCTGAACCACGCCGGTAACCGATAAACACAGGTTTTGCGTCTGCCTTAGTTGTGTCTACCTTAGTAACGAAGACCTTCTCTGGAACGCGGCCTGTCCTGGAGCGCTCGCGCTGTTCCTCCATCAGCCGGTTGAACTCCGCGACATCGACCGTCATCCCGTCGTCGCGTAGGATGTCCTGCGTCAAGTCAAGAGGAAATCCGTACGTGTCGTGGAGCTGGAAGGCTACGTCTCCCGGAAACTGTCTGCTGTTTATCATTTGCTGGCGTTCGCGCCACTCGGACAGCAACTCAAGACCGCGCACGATGGTCCGCTCAAAACCAAGCGCCTCAGCCGAGCAGACTGAAACAATTTTCGCCCGGTTGTCGTGCAACTCGGGATAAGCCGCGCCCATCGCGTCGACGACCGCCTGAGCGACGCTAAAGAGAAAAACCGACAGCGATCCGCCGCCTGCCGGTACGCCCAGCTTGTGTCCGTGGCGGATCGCGCGCCGCATCAGCCGCCGCAGCACGTATTCGCGGTCGGTATTGCCCGGCTGTACGCCATCGCAAACGAGAAACGCGATTGCCCTCGCATGGTCTGCAATCGCACGGAAGGAAACATCCGACTTGGGATCGCGGCCGTAAGATCGACGCTCCCGGCTCAACGTAGCAAGCGCGGCTTCGGCAGCCTTAATGATCCCCTGAAAGAGGTCGATGTCGTAATTTCCGAGCAGCTTGCCGGTCTCGATACTCTGAAGTACCGCCGCAACGCGCTCCAAACCAGTGCCCGTATCGACGCATTTCATCGGGAGCGGCGTGAGCTTGCCTGATGCGTCACGGTCGTACTGAATGAAGACCAGGTTCGCCAGCTCGATAAACCGGGCGCATCCATCGACGTTCACGCCGCATTTCTGCGCCGGATGAGTGCAGAACTTCGACGCCTCTGCGCCCCGGTCGATATGGATCTCCGAGCAGGGCCCGCACGGCCCCGTCTCGCCCATCTCCCAGAAGTTGTCTTTTTCGCCAAAGCGCAGGACACGCTCGCGGGGCAGGTATTTGCCGGCGAGCCAGGCCTGCTCAGCCTCGTCGTCGTCCTTGTAGACCGTCGCCCAGAGCCGTTCTGGCGGGATTTTCCAGGCGCCGGTTGTCAGCTCCCAGTGGAACTTTATCGCCTCGTCCTTGTAATAGTCGCCGAACGACCAGTTCCCGAGCATCTCGAAGAACGTATGGTGGTAGCTGTCGCGGCCGACGGTTTCGAGGTCGTTATGCTTGCCCGAGATCCGCAGGCATTTCTGGCAGTCGGCGACGCGCCCGTCGGCCGGGGTGCGTACACCGAGAAAATAGTCCTTGAACGGGACCATCCCGGCGTTGGTGAAGAGCAGGGTCGGGTCGCCCCTTGGAATCAACGACGCCGAGGGGACGATTTTATGCCCCCGCTCTTTG
>JAJYVB010000286.1 GCA_021792265.1 Deltaproteobacteria bacterium
TAATTGTGTTCGGTGGCGCGACAAAGTTCGCGAAGACTATCTCCAACGTCGAGTTCTACGATCCCAATACGCAGAAGTGGACGTCGACCACGTCGCTCCCTCAAGCTGGCGCAGGCGTGTACGCCACCGAACTGAACGTTACTCCGCTGGCAGGTCAGATCTTGGTAGGCGAGGACGTAACCGGCAAGGTGAGCCGCGCCGGCAAGAAGACTTCGAAGTTAAATATCACGGTCCTGCCCGACAACGCGGAAATCTTTAATCCGTCTGCCGCTTCATTCACTTCGGTGGGCAAACTGCTCGATCCTCGGACTGGCTACACTCAGACACTGCTGCCCAACGGCAAAGTGCTCATAGCAGGCGGCATCGACGCGAGTATTGCGCCGACCATTAAAGCCGAGCTCTTCGATCCGAGCACATCGACTTTCACGGCGACCGGCGACATGAACACGCCGCGCGCGCTGCACACGGCGACGCTGCTTGGTGACGGCACCGTCCTGATTGCCGGGGGGCTCACCGACACGGCGAATGATACGTCGGATACGGCGGAAATCTACGATCCGAGCACCGGCAAATTCACTGAGCTCTCCGCCACGATTCCGATCGATGGCGGCGTTGCCGGCCAGACCGCAACGGCAGTTTCGGGCTGCCAGTGCCCAATCGAGGGATTTGTACTGCTCGCCGGCGGCTATACCACGTCCGGCGAAATAGCGACCTCCGGTAATGACGCGGTACTGTATGATCCGGTCTCTCAAACCTTTTCGACACCCGGCCAAATGACCGACTTTCGCGTTTTCCATAGCGCGACTGCTCTTCCCGATGGGAAAGTGTTGATCGCCGGTGGGATTATGGGTCAGGCGTTGATTACCAATAGTAGCGCCTCAGGGATCTTCGGCGGAGTGCTCAACTCAGCCGAGGTATTTAACCCGGTGTCCGAGACGTTTGCTTGCGTTAACGGCAGTACCAGCGCCGGGTGCAATGGCAGCATGGTAAACAGCCGCGCCGGTCAAGCTGCAGTGCTGATGACTTCGGGCCCATTGGCAGGCCAGGTGCTTTTGGCGGGCGGCGCGGGAGCACGTAGTGCCACGGCGAAAGGGCGAGGCTCGGCGCTAAAAACCGCCGAGCTCTATAACCAAACGGCCAACAAATTTACTCCGACCGGCTCGATGAAATCGGCACGGGTAGGATTCGCGGCAGCCCTGCTGCAATAGCCTGGCGCGTGCTACCGCAAAGCGGCGGGGGCTGGCGCAACCCGGGCGGAACAACGTGCGTGGTGGCAGGCGTCGGAAGGGGCGCCTGTCAAGAATCACCTCAAGAGCCGCGAAGCGGCACCGGAAAGCGCGCACAAAGCTCGCAGTAAGGCAGTGTAACCGGCGAAAGCGGGCCCGGCCGTCAGTCTGGCAACAGTTTGAAGCCCGAGCTGCTGCCCGAGTGGAAACGAACGGTTTGGAAAGCCGAACAGGGAAATTGCAACTCAATCAAGTGTTGCCTCACTTGGGGACCGGCGAGAAACTCTTAGTTCTCCCGCTGCGGGAATCAAATACAGATGGGGGCGGCGCTATGAAACGATTCGGATTGTGGCAACTGACTTTAGCAGTCGGAATAGCGGCGTGCTGCTTTGCGGCGCCCGGGGTCTGGGCCAGCCCCGCCAGTCAGGACGCGGCGATCCGGAAGCTTGAGCGGGATTGGGCGCAGGCGTTCAGGGCAGGAAACGCGCAAGCGATCATGAAATTTTACGTCCGGAGCAAGACGCTCGTTGTCTTTGACGTGATCCCGCCCCGCGAGTACGTGGGCTGGAACGCGTACAAAAAGGACTGGGAAGGCTTCCTAGGTTCATTCGCTGGGCCAATAACTCTCGAAATGAAGGACCTCGCCGTCGAGGCCGATGGGAACCTGGCTTACAGCCACAGCATCCAGCACGTCGCCGGTAAGGACAAGCACGGAAAGCGGATCGATTTCACGACGCGGGTCACGGATGTATACCGCAAAATCGGCGGCAAATGGCTGATTGTGCACGAGCACGCCTCGGTCCCGGTCGATCTGGAGACCGGCAGAGCGGACCTCCAGTCAACGCCGGCTCGCTGAGACAGGTCGGGTTGCGATAGAGTTGCAGTTAAGGACACGGCCGGAGCGGCAGCGCCTGATGCACGGCGAAGCTGATAAATTGGAGCAGGCCGTCCGGGAATCTTATTCGGCGGCAGCCGAAAAACCGGCACAAAAGCATCCGTTCCCGCTCGGGCGGCAATTTGCGCTGGAGCTCGGTTATCCTGCCGAAGTTCTCGATGATCTGCCGCGCGTTGCGGTTGACGCCTTTACCGGCGTCTCGAACGTCGCGATTTTCGCCTCGCTGTTTGCGCGCGCGCAGGTGCTGGATTTGGGATGCGGCGCCGGGCTTGACTCGCTGATTGCCGCCCGCCGCGTCGGCTCCGGGGGTTTTGTACTGGGAATGGACTTCAGTGGCGGGATGTTAGCGCGGGCTCGCCGGGCCGCGGCTCAGGCCGGGGTCGAAAACGCGGGCTTCTGCCGCGCGGAAGCGGGGCGTATACCGCTTCGGGACGCGACGGCCGACGTGGCGCTAGTCAACGGCATTTTCAACCTCAACCCGAAGCGCGAGCGAATTTTCAAGGAACTCGCGCGCGTAGTGCGGCCGGGCGGTGCTTTGTTTGCGGCAGAGCTGATTTTGCGCGAGCCGCTCTCGGCTCAGGAGCGCGCGGACCAGCGAAATTGGTTCGCCTGAATCGCTGGTGCCAGGGAAGGCGGAGCTTTCCTCGACGAATTCCGGGCCGTGGGCTTCCGCGAGGCGACGCTGCTGCGCGTCACGCGCAACGCCCGGACGAAAGACCCCCGCGTCCTGGCTGCTGAAGTCCGTGCCTTGAGATAGTCCTCAGCGCCCGCAGGACGGCTACGGGGCTGGTACCGTGAGCTATGCTCAGCCCTGCGTTGCGGTAGCCTCTGGCGCCGGCTGGGCTCCCGCCACTGTAAGAAGCTGCTGCTCGAGGACGCCGGTGGAGATGCATGGAACGACGCTGCTCGCCGAGGCAAGCGAGTAGGTGCCCTGGAAATCCGCCAGGACGCTCACGAAAGTGGCTTCGTTGCCGACGCCCTGCATCGTCACGGTCACGGTCACGGCGCCGTTATCAAGGTGGTAGATCATCTCGGCGATGCCCACCTTGCAAGCTGCGTCCGCCGCCCAATTTTTCGCGTCGATATTCTGCATCTTGGCAACGAGAGTTGCTTTCGATACGCCCAGGTCGAAGCTGGTGAGTTGAAAGCGGCTTAGCTCGGGTTGCGAGAAGTATTTCTTGAGCGTGCCGTAAACGTCAGCAAGCGGCCGCTTGACCATCGCCGATCGGGCGATAAGCCGCGGTTGGCACTGAGCGGTCGGGATCGCCGCAAACGTCAGTAGAAGCGCAAGGCTAAGAGCAATTCTTTTCATGGCGCCACCTCGTTGGCTTGTCGTCCGATATTTATCAGTATTAAACCTTTGCAACGTTCGCGGCTGCGCGTGTGCAAACTCCGGCGTCGGTCCTGAACGCAGCGCTACGTCACCGAAGGTGCGTAAATACGGCCGCGAATCCGATAGGGGCGAACGCCGGGCTGGTGCGGCAGCAAGTTTAAAAGAAAACCTAGCCGTGAGCGTCCGGCTGCGGTCGGGTCGAGCTTTAGAATCAGGTTGACCTTGCTCTCTCTTGGATCGGGGGCCAGAGCAACTGTGCCGTGCATATCGAGGGTAAGGTCCGCGCCGTGTCCGCTAAGCTGGCGAAGCTCGATCGTGCGGCCCTTCAAGTCGAGATTGCCTGCGACCGTCCCGAGGCGTACCGGCGCCAGTCCCTGGGCAAATCTGACCGTCAGATTGTGCGCTTCAAGCGCAAGCCGTGCGGAGTTGCCGCTGAATTTGGCGAGGTCCAGCAGCCCGTCGCCGCGGCCCGACAGCAGGCCAGCCGCTACCACGCCGAACCGGCGCAGTGCAGGGTAGCGGCCAAGGCTAAGGCCCGTCGCATTGAAATTAACCCTGATGGCTCCTTTCGC
>JAJYVB010000287.1 GCA_021792265.1 Deltaproteobacteria bacterium
AAACACCGGATGCCCCTCGGTCGGATTGGCGCCGATGACCAAAATCAGGTCGGCTTTTCGGATGGAGTCGAAATGCTGGGTACCCGCGCCGGTGCCGAAGGCGTTTTTGAGCCCGTAGCCGGTCGGCGCATGGCAGACCCGAGCGCACGTGTCCACGTTGTTCGTGTGCAGGACCGCCCGCGCCAGTTTCTGAACCAGGAACACTTCTTCGTCAGTGCATCGCGAAGAGGCAATCACACCGACGGAGTTGCGCCCGTGAATTGCGACAATCCGCTTGATTTCCGACGCCGTGTGGCTGATAGCCTCGTCCCACGAAACTTCCCGCCACGGCTCGTCTATATGCCTGCGGATCATCGGTCTGCGCACGCGGTCGGGATGGTTAACATACCCCCACGCAAACCGCCCCTTGACGCAGGAATGGCCGTGGTTTGCCTTGCCGTCCCGGTCCGGCACCATCCTTACGATGACGCCGTCCCGCATCTCGGCCTTGAAGGAGCATCCCACCCCGCAGTACCCGCAGGTGGTCACCGTCGCGCACTCGGCGCGCCCGTTCGCCACAACCGACTTCTCGATTAACGCGTCAGTCGGACAGGCCTGCACGCAGGCGCCGCACGACACGCATTCCGAGTCCACGAAGCGCTCGCTTTGGCTGGCCGCGACGACCGAATCGAAGCCGCGCCCGGCGATGGTGAGCGCAAAGGTGCCCTGCACTTCCTCGCACGCGCGCACGCATCGCGAGCATACGATGCATCTTGCCGGGTCGAAGACGAAGTACGGGTTGCTGTCGTCCGTCGCGAGGGCCAGATGATTACGGCCGCCGCGCCCATAGCGGACCTCGCTCACGCCGACCTCGGCGGCCATCCGATGCAGCTCGCAGGCACCGTTCCATCGGCACGCTTCCGGGTCGCCCGGATGGTCCGACAGGTAGAGCTCCAACACGGAGCGGCGCAGGCGCGAAAGCCGCTCGCTTTGCGTGCGGACTTTCGTCCCGGCCATGGCGGGCGTGGTGCATGAAGCTGGAAAACCCGGCTTGCCCTCGATTTCGACCAGGCATAAACGGCATGAGCCAAACGGGGCCAGCGCATCAGTCGCGCACAACTTGGGAATGGAAATCCCTGCCAGCGCTGCTGCCCGCAGCAGCGAGGTGCCAGCCGTAACGGTCACCGGCCGCCCGTCGATTTCAAGCGTAACCGTCGCCTCGGAGCTGACCTCCGGCGTCCCTAAATCCCGGTCATTTATCGCCAGCACTTTCGCCTAGCCTCGATTGCTGTCAGGTCGTCATGGACACGCGGGCAACGTCCCCAGCGCTCAGCCCGAAATCTTCCGGAAAATGACGCAGGGCGCTCAGCACCGGCAGCGGCGTAAGTCCGCCCAGCGCGCACAGTGACGCATTGGCCATCGTATCGCACAGCTCGGCCAGCAGAGCCAGGGTCCCATCGCGCCCACTCGTTCGGGTGATCCGATCGATTACCTCCATGCCGCGGGTCGAACCGATCCGGCATGGCGTGCATTTGCCGCAGGACTCGAGCGCACAGAACTCAAAGGCATAACGCGCCTGGCGTGACATATCGACGGTGTCGTCGAACACGACGATCCCGCCGTGACCCAGGATACCCTGCTTGGCCGCCAATGCTTCGTAGTCAACCGCCGTGTCGAGCATCGCCGCAGGCAAGTACGCGCCAAGCGGGCCGCCAACCTGCACAGCCCGTACCGGGCGCCCGCTCGCAGTGCCCCCGCCGAACTCGTGGATAACCTCGCCAAGGGTCAGGCCGAACGGCACCTCGATCAGCCCCGGCCGCGCCACGTTACCCGCAAGTTGCAGAGGAATCGTGCCGAGCGAGCGCCCGACGCCGTGCCGGCGGTAGGATCCGCCTCCGTGCTCGATAATCGACGGCACGGTGGCGAGCGAGATCACGTTGTTGATTATCGTCGGCTTGCCGAAGAGCCCCGCGACGGCGGGCAGCGGTGGCTTGTAGCGAACCATCCCGCGCCTGCCCTCCAGGCTCTCCAGCATCGCGGTCTCTTCGCCGCATATGTAAGCCCCGGCGCCCACGCGTACTTCAACCGTGAATCGCCGCCCGCTGCCGATCACGTTGTCGCCGAGATATCCGCGCTCGATGGCAGCCGCGATCGCCGTTTCCAACGTACTGAGGGCGTGCGGGTACTCGGACCTGAGATAGATGTACCCCTCTTGCGCGCCGATACAGACCGCCGCGATCGTCATCCCCTCCAACAGCACGAAGGGATCGCCCTCCATGAGCATGCGGTCAGAAAAGTTCCCCGAATCGCCCTCGTCGGCGTTGCAAACCACGTACTTGGGGGTTGCCGGCGCTTCGAGAGCCGTTTTCCATTTGATTCCGGCAGGGAAACCCGCGCCGCCGCGGCCGCGTAATCCCGAGCTCTCAAGCTCGGCGACGATCGCCGCGGGAGTCATGCCGAGCGCGCGCGGCAGTGCCCGGTACCCGCCATGCGCCACGTAGTCGTCCAGCGAAACCGGGTCAATGACGCCGACGCGCGCGAAGGTCACGCGATGCTGCTTGCGCAGGTACGGGATTTCCTCGGGCCGGCCCAGGCGCAGCGGATGCTCGCCGCCGGAAAGGAAGCCGGCGTCGAAGAGCGCTTGCACGTCATGCAAGGCGACCGGCCCGTAGGCAATCCGGCCATCCGCCGTTTCAACCTCAACCATTGGCTCGAGCCAAAAGAGGCCACGTGACCCATTGCGCCGGAGCGTAACTGCAACGCGCCGCCGCTCAGCCTCACGCGCGATCGCTTTGGCAATCGCTTGGGCACCCAGGGACAGCGCTCCCGCGTCGCGCGGCACGTAGACGCCGACTGCGCTCATTGCCGATCACCGCGCCATTCGGCGATGATCCTGTCCAGCTTTTCGGGCGTCACTTTCCCGTAAAGCTCGCCGTCAACCATGACCGCCGGTGAGCATGAGCAGTTGCCCAGGCAGTAGACCGGCTCGAGCGTGAACTGTCCGTCAGCCGTGGTGCCGCCAAAATCCACGCCCAGGGTGCGCACGGCGTGCGACGCCAGTTGCTCACCGCGCATCGCCTGGCACGATTCGGCGCGGCAGACCCGAACCGTATGGCGTCCGCCGGGCTCCGTACGGAAGTCGCGGTAAAAGGAAATCACACCGTGAACTTCGGCGCGCGACAGGTTGAGCGCCTTCGCAATCGGGGGCACCGCCTCGCGTGGGATGAACCCGAAGCGCGCCTGCACCTCATGCAGGACCAGCATCAGCGCGCCCGGTTTTTCGCGCAAGCGCTCGGCGATGAGCGCCGCGTCGACTTCGGCGCGCGCCGTCCCCTGAGATCTACCTGTCACCGCCATCGGAAGAACACGGGGCTCGAACTGGAGAAGCCGGCCCTTCCGGTTTCTTTCGAGCGCCGGAGCCCCGTTAATCCTGCTTTATTCTTAGTTGCAGCCAGAAACGATGTCCAGCAGGGGCCGTGGCGCCGGCGCTTTCCGGCGCGCCTGCTTTGCGCCATTATTTGCTCGATTTCACCGCGCAAGGAGCCACCAGTGATTCGACGCTTTGCGTTCGAAGCAGATATTTTTCCCAGCCTTGAATTCGTCCCGCTGGCCGTCCGGCGAAAGCTCGACCGCGCCGGCGTTAAGCTTGGTCTAGAGCAGTGGCAGGCGCTCGGTTACGGCGAGCGCTTGGCGCTTTGCCATCTTCCCGCCAATCTGCCCGAAGAGATCGAAGCGCTGCGCGTGTTCGTACGAGAGGCGGCCGCAAACCGGGGGGCTGGCGAGCTGAAACTGCTTGACGACACCGGCGAGACCGCCCCGGAATCGTTGGAGGAACCTCCGGCCACCCTTGTCAGGAACGCGCAGGAAGCAGGTTTCCGACTGACGCGCGAGCAATGGTCCAGACTCGACGGTGACGAACGCTACGCCCTGGTCAAGCTCAGCGGCAAAAAGAAGCCCAGCCACAACTTCGTCAACGCCTTGGCCGAGCTTATAGGCCAGCGGTCGTGAGTTTCGGATGTAAGCACGGGCTG
>JAJYVB010000288.1 GCA_021792265.1 Deltaproteobacteria bacterium
CGTGTCACGACCTGCCGCTCGCGCGGCCGCTTTGTCAGGAATTGCATCAGGTTGCGGACTCGCATTTCTTAGCGCCCCTTTCGGTTTCTGGAGTGCGCCGGGCGGGACTCGAACCCGCGACCTCAAGCTCCGCAGGCTTGCGCTCTTTCCGCTGAGCTACCGGCGCATCATCACTTCGCCTTTTCGACTTTCGATTCCCAACTCACACAGTCGAGCACCGGCCGACCCGTGCCACGCTGACCCTTGCGAATAATGGTTCCGTCGAACGCGCGCACCCCCGCCAGCCCTACGCCCATCACGCGGATGCGCCCGCCGGCAATTTCGCTGTCGTAATCCGTGTGGTGATGGCCGTGCACGATCAGACTCACGCCCATCGCCTGCGCCAGTTCGTCGAGAACCTCGAACCCGTACTTGTGGCAGCTCGGCGCCTCATGACAGACGAGCACGTCAGCGCGCTGGTCCCAGAGCCGCTCGTAATCTTCCCACCAGATCGCGTCGCGCAGATGGAGCGGCAGCCCGCCGCGCCATCGGGCCGAGCGCGCATTGCCGGAAAGCCAATCCGCGCGCGACTTCCAGCGCATCGCGCGGTCGGGTTTGACACCGGTTCCGGGCCACCACACCCGCTCCTTGAAGACTCCGCCCAGGCCCGCTACGCGCACGCCCGCGACCTCGGCGACCCTGCCGTCGAGGTTGCGGTCGCCGAGTCGGTTGGTCTCGAACAGCCGGAAGTAGAACATCTCGTGATCCAGGTCGTGATTGCCGTGGATCCACCATACTTCCGTCCCGGCCTCGGCCAGAGGCGCGACTTCGGTATGAAAAGTCCGCTCGAGATCGTAGTCGCCGAGCATCACAACAGCCTTCGGGCGCACCGGAGCGATTTCCGCGACGATCTGCGGAAGCAGTCCGTGCGGATCGCCAACGAACAGAATCTCGCGATTAGGCATGTCCAACTCTCACTGATCATGCGGCGCTTCGGCGCAGTCCGGTTAAGCCACCGTCGGTGTTTTTCCTGTCGGCGGTAAAACCCAACGGTCGGCGCATGTTCGCCGTTTTCTCCACGTTGATGTGACGCGGAAGGATTACCAGCGGTCCCGCAGTTTCGCTGCCATTCTCGAGCGCGCAGTTTCCCATCGCATCGAGCAGCACGCGTGCGAGACGCCGCGGCGGCATCGCGCTGAGCTTCGCCACAGTCTCAGGCGGAAGCTCGGCCGCGAACTCAGCACCGGCCGGTTCGCTGGCGCGAAGATCAGCCCACACAGAAGCAATTATCGCCGACATGTCGGCGGATCGCGGCGTGTTCACCCCAACCCGCGCGAAGCGCGAAAGAATCGGCTCCGGCACCGTCGTGAGATCGTTTCCCGTAGCAAGCCAGCATATGTGCGAGGTATCCACCGGCACCTGCACAAACTCATCCATGAACCTTGCCGCGGTCTTGCGCTCGAGCAGCGAATAGAGTGGCGCGTAGGGATCGTAAAATCCCCTGGTGCCGCTTCCACCCGAGACCTTGTCGAGCTCGTCGAGCATCATGATCGGATTCGCGGTCCTGGCACTGAGCAAAAACTGCAATACCCGACCCGGCTTTGCGCTTGACCACTGCGCGTCGGCACCGCCGAGCACAAACGAGGCGGTGACGCTGTTGAGCGGGATCAGCAAAAACTCGGCTTCAAGCGTATCCGCAAGTTCCTGCGCAAATCGCGTCTTGCCGACCCCCGCGGGCCCCTCGAGCAGCAGCGGCGAAAACCTGAGCGCACGGTTCGGGTCGAGTAAGTTGAGAGAAAGTTGCCTGCGCATCGCGTCGAGCGCATCGGCCAGGTTCGGAAACCGCCTCTCCAAGGCGCCGAGGCGCGCCAGCACGTCAGGCGGCACCTGCGCAAGGCGGCGCTCGGCACCCGACTCGAGCAGCAACTTGAGCACCTCGACCATCCGCTTCCAGCCCTCGTTCGACTTCGCGCGGTCTATCTGCTGCTGTACCAGAGCGGGATCAAACAATCGGATTCCGGGTGCCCCCGTATTCGGTGGATCGGCTACGACCGCGACCTTCTGCGCCGCGTCTTCTGCTTCTCCTTTTTCGGCGTGCTCTCCAGAAGCGGCATCGAAGGCATCCGCCTCCGGCTCGTCCAGGGGCGCAACCGCCTCGATCCCCACCTGCTCATAGAATCGCCTCGCCAAAGCGTCGGCTCCGAACAACTTGACCACCGCGTCCAGGTCGTCGCATACCTTGACGGTGCGGCGCACTTTGCGAATGTCCGAATAATCGGCTTTCAGCGCCACAAAACGTCCGTCATTTCTCAGATAGAGGCGAAGCATCGTGGGACTGAAGCTGAACAGGTAGTCCTCGGTCTCTGCCGTCTGCCCGCTTAGCAGCCTGGCCTTGTCCCACACCTCCGCGACCAACCGGCCCGCGAATCTCGCGTCACATCCACCGTCCGTCGGAACAACGATTTCTCGGAAGCCCGCCCTCCGCGCCTCGGCCAAGAGCGAGTCGAATTTTGCGCTGGTTCGGTACATCGGGAGCACCTCCCTTCGATGCTCCAACTCGGAGTGCAAACGGTCTCGGGGCTACGAACTCAGCCCGCAGCCCTCCGAAGGCCTGTCAACGAAATTCGTGAGACCTGACCCGCCGGGTCAGGCGGCGCGAACAGCCATCGCGCGACGGTGAGTCCGGGGATGCGGAAAACGACCGATGCACCTGCGCACACGGCTTGCCTGCCAGCTCTGGGCTGTCGTTCCGCGCGCCATCGACTGCATCGTGGTCGCTCCTTGAAAAGAGAGTGCATCCCACTCTACTCGCCTTTCGACGCGAGTCAATAGCGACTAGTGACCTGTGCCACACAATACTTGCCTCGTCAATTACAACGGTCCGATACATACTCATGCTGGAACTTCTGTCTTTTCCACACGGAACTCCGTCTTTTCTGTATCAGGAAGACTGACTATGCATTCCACTTTCGCAACGGTCTCATAGTCTCTGCACTCGCTTTCCGAGACCTCGTGCAATCACGAACTCAGATCGACGCACCACGACTCCCATCGCCAAGACGGTTGTCCGGATCGTCAATTTGCTTCGCTCCAGGCTTCCGCACTAACGCGCCTCTTCCGCAAAGCGCAACACGGCAGTTCGCTTGCGGGAGTTACGATTCGGAAGCCTTCTCACGCAGCGAGCTTGAGAAGCCTGGAGACATTCGCGACGGCAGCGGCGCCGCCGCTTGGACGAGGCGGCGGCATCTGACAAGAAAGATGCTGTGTCAGCGGCTGAAATAGCCGCTGCGACCAGTAAAGAACTTCGACCATAGTCCGCTTTCCATCCACCCAACTGGATGAGAACGAGCGCATGGTCCAACGCTCGTTCAGGTCGTCAACCCGGGCCATGACCCAGTGTGCGATGCTGTTTGCACGCCCGTCACGTCCGCCGCTTAGAGCGTGGTTGTGGATGGTAAGATATACCGCCTGTTTGATTTCCCGCGCGAACCACAACAGATCGTCGAAACGGTACTTCTCAAGACCGTACAAGCCGCCGTTACGAGTCGGCGACTTGTGTTTGATTTCGTGATGCTCGCAGCCCTTCGGGGTCCAAAGCGTGATATCGGGCAGGAGTCGCTGTTGCCATGTTTCAGCATCGCGATAGAAAACCCGTGCGGCACTCGCCCGCCCTAGTTGCTGCGGCAGTATGACATGGCCATAGATGCCCGCGATTCGGCAGAATTGACGCTCCCAGTACGCTCCGAGATTACGGTCCCTATCGAGATCAGGGCCCTTGTCGAGATTCGTGGGATGCACGATCGCAACCTCCTGCAAATGCCCGCGCGATCGTGCTACGCTTCCGATTGGCAGCCTTTGCGCGCATCGTCGTGCGGGGTTGGTGGCCCCGATTCGAGCCTGTAACTCGGTCGGGGCCTTTTCTTTTCGCCTGCCATTCAGTCTACTCAGCATTCACGCGACGTCAAGATGCCTAGATGATAAAGTGACGAGCTGATGAAGCATGTCAACGCTCATATGGCTTGACA
>JAJYVB010000289.1 GCA_021792265.1 Deltaproteobacteria bacterium
GTTACATCGTACATCCCCGACGCTACGCCTATGTAAGCCTCGCGGAAGGCCGTCGAGCCGGTGGCGCAGGCGTTGGCAACGTTGACGACCGGGATTCCCGTTTGGCCAATCTGTTGCAGAACCCGCTGCCCGACCATGTTGCTTGCCTGGAAGAGATTGCCGCACACGAACATTCCGACGTCGCGAATCGAGATGCCGGCGTCCTCGAGCGCGAGAACCGCCGCTTCGGCGCCTAGTGTGGGCACGGTTTTCTCGGGATAGCGCCCGAACTTAATCATCCCGGTTCCTAGCACGTATACGTCTCGCATCGGCACGTCCTCTCGCGCGTTAGCTCTCAGCCACGGCGCGCTCTCAACTAATTTTTAGCAGGCCTGTAAGCAAACCCTACGACGTCGTGCCCTTCGCGATCCTTCGCGACCACGCTCGTCACCATCTCGACGGGTATGCCGAACACTTTGTGGGGATCGCGCTCGGCCTCCTCGGGAGAAAAGTCGACCAGGTTGGCTCGAACAGTTGCCCCCTCAGGGAGGTCGATGATTGCCGTGATATAGGGTGTCTTGATACCTGGAAACGATTGGTGGACCACGGAAAATACGTGAACTGTGCCCCGATTCGAGAGCGGAACAACTTCGAAGGGTGCCGTCGCACCGCACTTCGAGCAGGCAACCCGCTTAACGTCCGGGTACACGGCCCCGCAACGGCATCGAACAGCCACCAGATGCGGCTTGGGGTCGAGTTTAAGAAAAGAAACTATCGGCCGGGGACCGCTGTCGGTCACCTGCGCCTGTTCGCTCATCGGATATCCTCCAGCAGGCGTAAGGAGATCGCTCCGAGGCCGACAAATAGCACCTCGACGCAATCGTTGGCGGCCCTGAGTTTCCCACAGGCGGCCTTTTCCGTCAACTCAAAACGGCCCCGCGCCGCCCTGCCGAGCGCTTGTGGGGCGCCGCGGCACCCGATCGCGACCCTGACGGCGATTCACCCGCATTCGATAGTCTCTTTGGGAGAGCTAGCTGACCTTGCCGGTAGCTCTTGAGAGCGATTATTCCCAAAGGTGACGCCAGAACTGTAATTGCACCAGCCTCGTCCGTGCGGAGGACGAGAGCCCCGTTCTCGCGGTAGCGTTCGACCACCGCTGCCGATGGAAAGTGAAACCGGTTGCGGTAGCCGAGCGAGATCACAGCGATCGACGGCCCCACCGTTTTGACGAAGGCAGGGATCGACGACGTTCGGCTTCCGTGATGCGGCACCTTGAGGACGCCGGCGCCCAGGTTTGCGCGTTCGGCCAGCAGCTTTCGCTCCTCGGGCGCCTCCATATCGCCAGTAAAAAGAAACGAGGCCCGCCCCAGCGCCAGCCGCAGCACCATTGAAACGTCATTTGCCTTGGTTCCTGAGCCCGCCAGCGAACTTAGACATCGCACCGTCACGCCGCCAACCGAAATGGGAGTCGCCGCCAAGTCCAAAAGCTTCATACTGACGTGCTCGCGCCCCAGCGTGGCCTGCAGGCGCGCGTACGCGATATCCGTGCTTGACGCGCCCGTCCACCAGAATTCTCGCGGACTGAAGTTGCGCGCGATGAAGCGCAAACCGCCGAAGTGGTCGATGTGCGGATGGCTCATGACTATATAGTCGACGCGCATTATTTTGAGGGACCAGAGATACGGGGCGACCACCCGTTCGCCCAGGTCAAAGCCGCTCCTGAACAGCGGCCCGCCGTCAATCAGCATCACCCGCGAGCCGGGAAACCGAATTACCGCAGCGTCACCCTGGCCCACTGAGAGAAACGTCACCCGCAACAGCGGATCGAAGTAGCGCCGATAAGTCCACCATGCGCCGTCCGCGATGATGGCGCTCATGACAAGAGCGAGCGCCGCAACCCGCCAATACCGCGACGCCGTGGAGCGCCATCCGCCCGGCAACGCCACGGCACGGGCCGGTAACCCGCGGTTGGCTCGCCGCCCGGTCAGCCAAAGCATCAGCAGAGCGTAGGCCAGTGCCAATTCAAGGACGGTGGGGGTGAAGATGTGCATCCATGCCCCGGGTAGCGCCACGAACCATCCGGCAAGTGCATTGCTCACTGCAAGCAGCCGCCCGGCAACGCGCATAATCAGAACGGCCGGCCACAACCAGACGAAACTCAGCGCCGAAGCCGCTAGTCCGAGTACTGTCGCGCCGAACCCCATTACGGGCACCACAACCGCGTTGGCGGCTACGCCTACCAACGAGACCTGGTTAAAATAGAAGGCCGTCAGCGGAGCCGTTGCGAGCGAAGCCCAAAACGACACCGCAGCGTAGCCCATGATCACCGCACCTGCTCGGTACGCCCAGCTCGAACGTGCCGGGCTGAGAAATTGTTCCCGCCACCAGTCGCCGAAGCGGCGCATCCCAAGCACGATCCCGAAAACGGACACGAACGAGAGCTGAAATCCGATGTCCGCGCTGGAGCCGGGAATCGCAACGCAGATGACAAGCGCGGCCAGAGCGAGGCTTGCCAGCGCTTCGCGCGGCCGATCGATCAAAATCGCAAGCATGTAGGCAAGTACCATCACCAGCGCGCGTGTCGTCGACACGTGGCCGCCGGCGATCGCGGCGTACGCCGTCACGGCGACCATCGCCAGCAGCGCTGCAATTTTGTTCGCCCAACCGAGCTCCATCAGGCCGGGGAGCAAGCCCAACGCAACACGCACAACCGCGAAAACGGCGGCGGCGACCAGCCCCAGATGAAGGCCCGAAATGACCAGCAGATGGGCCATGCCACCTCGGGCGAAACGGTTGCGCAGGCGCTCGTCGATGCCTCCCCGGTCGCCAATCACGAGCGCACGCATCTCGGCCCGCTCCGGGTAGGCAAGATTCGCGTCTATGAACGACCCGATGCGATCGCGCGCCGACTCTATCCAGCTTGCCGGGAACTGCGGCCGGTAGCTCACAACGCGCACGCCCTGGCCGCGTCTGCCGGGCTTCACGACCATAGTCGCGGCGATTCCCTGGCGCGCCAGGTAAGTGCGATAGTCAAACTCACCGGGATCGCCGAAATCACGAGGAAAACGGATTTGGCCCCTGACCTCAACGCGGCTGCCAACCCGAAACCGCCCCGCCCCCAAAACAGTCACTCTCACCATGCCGGAGAGCGGACGGTGCGCTTCGCCGGCTGCGCCGCCGTTGCTAACGCCGACAAACAGATGAACCCGGCCGGGAAAATAATCGCACGGCCGGACGAGTTCGCCTCGAAGCTCGACCTGCTCGCCGTCGGAAAAGCTTCTTACGCTTGCCGGCCCGACAGGCGGCGCGAGCAGGCTGCGTACCGGGACCGTGGCGAGAGCGCAAAGACCGAAAAACGCGGCCGCCAGACCGCATGCCGGCCACCGGGCGAGAAACGCCAGCAGAGCGGCGACGGCGATGAGTGCTCCCACCCAGACCGGAAAATAAACATGCAGATTGCCGAGGCCATCCCCCAGCAGTACGGCAAGCGCTACCACGTAGATTGCGGGGAAGCGCTCGGCCGCAGGTACGCCCGGCTGCAGAGCGAACTTCTCTAGAGGCTCCGCTTGCTCGGGAACCGCTGCCCGGCCCCACAACCGAACTTCCTCCCCCATCCGTCCGAGCATTCTCCCCCGAGTTTCTTATGTCACACGGCTCGGCGCCGCTTCACTGGCGTTTTACGTTTCGCGCTGTTCTTCCTGCGTCCGACCCTCGGCTTCGAGCAGGCTCGCGATAAGGTCCAGATGGCGGCGCACGTCAGCGGCGAGCTCGCGATTCATCCCCTTTACGGCCGCAAGTTCGTCAACGCTCGCCTCCCGGATCCGCCTAACGCTTCCAAAATGACGCAAAAGCGTGCGGCGGCGCGTGGGACCCACCCCAGGTATGTCGTCGAGCGCCGAGCGCAGCCGGGCGCGGCGGCGAAGCTCGCGGTTGTATGTAATAGCGAAACGATGCGCTTCGTCGCGGACGCGCACCAGCAGGAAAAGCGCGCTCGAGTTTTTCGGCAAAACTATCGGGTCC
>JAJYVB010000033.1 GCA_021792265.1 Deltaproteobacteria bacterium
TGCTCACAGCAGCTCGCAAGGCCGGACTGCCGATCTTCTACACGCTTACCGAATACCGCAGCGACAAGGCGGATGCCGGCGGGTGGATCGGCAAGCACCTGAACGCGGCCCATTCGAGCATGCTCGAAGGATCGAAGGGCGGCCAGATAGTGGAGGAACTGAGGCCGGCCGCTGGCGAAGTGGTTATCTCAAAAAAGAAGCCCAGCGCGTTCTTCGGCACTCCAATCGTCTCGTACCTGATTGACCGGAACATCGACACGGTAATTATCACCGGATGCACGACGAGCGGATGCGTACGAGCCTCGGTAGTGGATGCATTTTCCTACAACTACCGGATCGTCGTTCCCGAAGACTGCGTATTTGACCGCGGTCAGGCTTCGCATGCAATCAATCTGTTCGACATGCATCAGAAGTATGCTGATGTTATCCCAGCCGACGAGGCTATAAGCCATCTGTCGACCGGCCTCCGGCCAGGCCGCACCGCGACGCAGCCCCGGCCGGGTGCCTGAGCCGGAGGGCGCTTCGACGCTCGGTTAGGAACCCAGCCGCAACGAAAAGGTTTCTGTTCGACGCGAGGCCGATTATGGTAACTGTCGTGTGGGAAACGCGATTAAAGGCGGGAGCTGAAGACGAGGGTCTCCGTTTGACACGCCAGATTTGGGCGGAGATGACTCAGAAAGCTGGTTACCTCTCACATACGCTGCTCGTCGACGAGGACTCTCCAGGCCACCTGCTAGTGGTGAGCAAGTGGAGCAGCCGCCAAATAGCAGACGCTTTGCGCGACACGTACGCGCGCGCGGAACCGGTCCTCCGGCTCGTGCCGTTGCTGGAGCGCCCAAGGAATCGCTGGGTGTTTTTTGAAGATTCCGAACCCAGCTCTGCAGGCAACTAATCCATAGCGGCCGTCTCCGCTGAAACCGTCCGCGTCAGCGGCGTGCGTGCCGGAGCAGCGCGTCAGGCGTCATCCAGTCGTCGATCGTCGCGCCGACATTGACCCGAAAGGTCATCTGCCCGAGGTGGCGATAGAAGAAGACATTGGAAACCGCGTCCCTCTGAACATCAGCGAAAAGTATGCCGGTCAGATCCTTGGCGGTGCCACCAGCATGATCGGTCACACCCGTGTCACCCGTGATAAAGGTGAAAAACTTCCACAGCTTGTTGGCCTTGTCCCAGCACTCGGACATTTGAGCACGATAGTAGACTGCGTCCACGTACATGCGCTTCTTGCTGTAAGAGGCCCCGTAGATGCGCGGGGCGCCGTCAACCAGGAACATGTCAGGCCGCAGCTCCCAGGTACTGCGCGGGTACTTCACCGGATAGTCCGGAAAGGTGAAGTCGTCCTTGCTGGCAGTTATGTAGGCGCCTCGGTTGACCGGGGACGGTCCCAACATCGGCTTGCGTCCCACTAGCTTCCAGTCCCAAGTTAGCAACGGATCGTTCTGGAGATCGAGATCGCTGGTAAAGTAGGTTGCAAAAGGAGCCGCGGGTGAAAAACGGTCCGTCGACGAAACGCGCCGAACCCGCCGCAACGCCGGCACGTAGACAAACGTGTCGGGCATCTCGCTGGCATTGTAGTAGACGACGGTCGAAACAGCCAAGCCGTAAAGGTCGAACGGCGAGTTCAAGGATAGCAGGGTCCGATGGAGTTCGTTCTTGTAGCTGGGGTTGTCGGGCTTGGGCGTCACTACCAGTCGGCCCACGGTCTGGATCTCCCCGTAGATTGCATACTGAGTCTGCAGTACAGAGCCGTTACTACCGATGTTAACCACCTTGGAGGCGACCATCAGGTCGTCGTATCGGCGGTGATTAACCACATAGTTCCAAAGCGCTTCGAGGCCGGTTTTAGCCTCGGGAAAGGGCGAGCCGCCGATCCAGAGCTTGCCGTCCTTTGTCCATAACTGGCCCTTGGCGTCCAGCGCGCCTTTGCCCTGATTGCGCAAGGTTGCCTCTACCCAGAAGTCAGGATTTACAGCCCGGGGATTCAAGGTCGTTTCGCCGATTTTAATCTCCTGACCGTGCCGGATTATCTCAACAAGCCCCTCCGGACTGATATCTCTTATTAGCTCGACATTGTCCTTGTTGATGATCATGCCGGGCTTGACCTTGCCCTTAGTGTACTTCTCGATCGACAGCACTTCTTCGGGAAAAGCCGCGGAAATGTCCTTACCAGCGGCAACCAGCGGCAGGAGCGGCTGCAGTAGTCCGCTACCCGCCAGGGCCACTCCTGCCTTAATCACCTGCCGACGCGTCCAGTCGGTCTTCATGTCTATTCTCCTTTAGGGCGTATCCGATTGCCGATTGCCGCTCGCCGCGAGCGCCTTAAAATCCGTATATGATACGAAAGGCCGGTCCGTCGAGGAACCAAAAAGCGCCGAATCGGCCGGCAACGTTTTCCGCTCCGCCAAACGAATTGTACAACACGTTAAGCCGCCAGTGATTGCCGATCTGCCAGTTGATCGACGGCTGAAACCAGAAAGCCTCACTGGTGTCCACCAGTGCCAAAAGATCGACATCGACCGAACTGCTAAAGAGGGGCTGGTCCAAAAACAGAACGACCAGATGATCTGAGGTCGGCTGCTGCACCGCATTTGCGTAAACGTTGGACAAGTCGCCTGCGTTATCGATTTCCAAATACTGGAAGACGAAAGAGAGTGCCGCTTCGTTGGGCAGTATGTAGAAAGGCCGGTCGAAGCCCGCCATCGTCTCGAATTCCGGCCGCTGCACTATCCTGGTAGAAGTGGCATTAGTGAAAGATTGGTTGGCGAAAGCGACTGTTTCAAGCCGGAAGATGCCGCCGGCCCAGTCGATCGGAGTGTTGAGCGAGCCGCCAACCATGTAGAAGCGGGGATGCTCCCCTTCGGCCAGAATCCGGCAGAATGGTGCTCCCGGCGGGCCCAGTGGAAAAGCGCCGTAAGAGTCTTTGACGCACCCGGAAGGCGGAGGAGTGACTATGCCGACGGCAGTTTCCGTCGGCCTGGTCAGGAAGTTCAAAGTGAATTCCGTACGCTGCACGGTACCGGAAAGTTGGAATCCGCCAATCGGTTCCCCCTGGGTCACATCCTCGCGCAGGTCAAGCACCACCGGGACAACGTTGTAAGGCGACCCCTGCGCGGGCAGAATCGTCGGCGTCCAGGTGCCAGGACTGGCGAACAGGGAAATGGCCAGGTCGGGTATCAGCGGATTCGGCAGCCCCTTGTCGACTCGAATCATCCACTCGGGGATGCGAATGTTGTCAAATTCTTCTCCCGCCCAGCCGAAAAAGAACTCCTCGCTCAAGTCCAGCGGGTTAACCTGGTCAAGGACCCGGAGTCCGATATCCTCACCCCACGCGATTGTCTGTTTTCCCACGCGCACCAGCAAATCGCCGGACTGGTAGTTCAGATAGCCGTTCCATAATTCGAACCTGAAGTTATTGCCGCCTCCGCGCAGCATAAAGCCGTCGCCGCGGAAGTCCGCGGGCAGCGCCTGGTACGCGGGCCAGCGCTGGTCAACCTGGTTCGTGTAGTCACCCCAAAACCGGGCCTCGGTGAAAACGCTCAGATGTTCGGTTACCGTGGTCCTGACCCTGAGGTCCAGCAGATTATACATCAGGTTGAAAGTTGGGTTGCCGGTACCGTTGAGCGGCCCCATGAAATTTCCGGCCTGGTTCGGTGCCAAATCGTTGGGGTTCAGATGTCCATCATTCGGGTTGATGAGATAGGCGCCGAAACCCGTGATCTCGAAGGGGCCGATATCAGTTTGCGCCCACACGGCTTTCCCCCAACCGGAGCCCATCAGAACTACAGCGATCGCTATCCCAAACGCCCAGAAGGCATGATTCCTTCGTCGTCGCATGGTTCCCCTCTCTCGTTGCAGCCTTAACTGCGGCTGCCGGCCTCTGTTACACAACCCCCATCGGCCAGCCCGCCGCCTACCCCCGCCGCTTCAGGCTTGCGCTGTCTTTCGTGGCGTGACGACGATGGAGCCGGTCGCAACAAACTTCGGCTCCAGGATCCTCATCATCGCGGCCTGAAAAAACAGCGCCAACGCCACGTGAGCCAGCATAACCGCAGACAGCAACAAGCCCATCTCCGCCTGAAACTTCAAACTAGACAGAAAATACCACAATATCACGCCGATAATCATCGTCGTGGCAGTGAAGAAAATCGCCTTGCCGGTAGTGAAGATCGAATTGGGCACCAGTACGGCATAATCGCTATCAGCAAGGTACTCCTCGCACATCCGGCTCATCAGATAGATGTTATAGTCGATACCGATACCCATCCCGACCGCGGCTACCGGAAAAGTATTTACGTCAAGACCGATGCCCGCGAGATACATCACTCCTGCAGTGCCCAGGTATGCAATATTCGAGATCAGAACCAGGAGCACCCCGGCGGTTAGTGAACGGTAAATTAACGTAGTGACCACGAAGATTACCAGCGAGATAAGCACGACCGTGACCGGTTCGAGCCGGCCAATGACCTGGTTGTTGGCGGCGCGCAGCGCCATCGAGCCCGAGGCTACGTCCATCGTGAGCTTTTCTCGGTCAAGCTCCGCCTGATGAAGCGCTATGAAATGGCGCGCACGCGCGAGTGCGCGCTCGATAGTTGGAGCTTGATGGTTGCGGTAGACGAAGCTGATCGGCGCGGCTTTGAAGCCGGGCTGCAACCACCGTTCTATCTCCCCGGTAGGCGCAGCCGAAATGACCAATTCGCAGAGCATCGCCGCATCCAGGTCGTCCACGGGAACCACGTTCCATTTCGGCAGTCCTCCGTGATAGAGGACGTTGACGCTTGGTACGAGGTCGGCGAAGGAAAAGGAGCCGCCGACTGCGGGATCGCGGCGCATGTAATGCTCGAGCTGCCGCATAAGGCTCAGCGCGTCGTAGCTTTCTAGATGATGCTTCCCGTGGCCTTCCTCGATCACCTGAAAAACATCGAACCCACCGAAGCGACGGTTGATCTCCGCAACGCCCCTGTTGTACGGCGAGTTCGGCCATAGCAGCGAGGTGCCCGGGTTCACGTCTCCCAGTTGGCGATGAGCCGCTGCCATAGCTGACACAATACTGATGGCGGCGAACACGAGAGCCGTGACAACCGAGCGCTTTCTGCTTGCGGAGCAGGCCGCGATCATCTCGAACACCCGCTGCAGCAGCCCGCCGCGATGTTTGGTGCTCAATACAAGCTGGGCGGTGTTTTTCGCGGGAGGGAGATAAGAAAGCAGCAGGAAGGTGACGACGATAGCGGTGATCACCAGGGAGAGCGACCACAAGCCACACATGTAAGCAAGCTTGCGGATAAGACCAATAGGCGCGATCGCGATCAGGAACAGACCCGAAGCGTCGCAGATTATGCCCACGGCTCCAGGCGGGAAGATCGAAGTCAGCGAGGCGATTGCCGCCTCGCGCACATCCTTCACTTCGTCGTAGATTTCGAAGAAGCGCTCGGTCATCTGTACCGAGTGGCTAAGTGCGCGCGCCACCAGCAATATAGGCACCACGACGATGAGCGGGTCGAGGTTGTCGCCAAGCACGCCTGCGAAGCCAAAGCCCCAGGCAGCGCTGACAAGTCCCGCGACCGTCGGCACCAGCACCCCTTCGAGATTGCGGAAATAGATCGCCAGGAGGACCACCATCGCTAGGAAACCCAGGCAAAATAATTCGTAGGTCTGGGTGCGGTAGTGGTAAACCCAACCGGTTAGCATCGGAAAGCCCGCCGCATAAACCTCGTGATTACGGTCCTGCAGCTTGCTGATAATCGCTCGTACGCTATTGAAAATTACGTCGTAGTTAAGCAGGCGCTCCACGAACGTGGCCTGTATCAGGGCCGCGTCGCCGCTGGCTGAAACATAAGTCCCGACCACGCCCGGCGTCGTATCGATTCGGCGCCTCAACTTCGCCATTTCGCCAGCCGTTTGCGGAATGCCGGCCTGCATCAGGAAGGTGCTCTGGATGCCGCTTACCGTTGCCTCGACGTGGGTCACGGAGCGCGACGCAATAGAAAAAATCTGGTCGTGGTCCACACCCGGTATGAGGTCGAAAAGCCGGGTCGCTTCACGGATTTTCGCCAAGGTCTGCGGATTGTAGATGGTGCCGTGGCGCACCCTAATGACCATCGAGACGGTCAGCGGCGAGCCAAACAGCGGGAACCTATCGAACAGCTTTACGTATGGATGGTCAGCCGGGTAGAGGTCCCGAAAATGCGTGGAGATGTCAACCTTGGAGGCCTGCCAGCCAAAAAAGGCGGTCAGCAGAACCACCAACGTCAGCGCGGCCAGCCTGCGCCGGTATAGCCATTCTGCCGACCGTCTCACGATAGATATCGTCCGTTTCGTCCGCGCTCTTGCGAGTCTTCGGGAACCTGGCCGCTCATAAATCTCACTGATGAAGATTCAGGCTCAATATCGTACCGCCCGCGCCCACTGCGATCGCGTCGGCGGAGTTAAGAACAACCTGGTTCAGCCAAATGCCCCCAGGCAGCTTCTCGCCTGCGCGCCAGTTGAGCCCACCGTCGTGCGTTATTAATAGCGTATGGTTGCCCGCAACGACGCCGTTCAGGCCCGCGATAGCGATCGAAAACAGATCCTCGGGCGTGGCCTGGATTGCGCTAAAAGTCGCTCCCCCATCGGTGGTGTGAATCAGGCTTCCCGCTTGCCCGACCGCCCATCCCGTAACCGGATCGGTGAAGACTATCGCGTAGAGCTGAGGCAGATCCTCACCCGCCCGCTGAGCTGTCCACGTACGCCCGCCGTCAGTGGTCTTCAATATGATTCCGAACTCTCCGACAATCCAACCGGTATTCCGATCCAGAAAAAAGACATTGTTAAGGTTCGGCTCGACCCCGGGATTGTCCTTAAGCACCTTGGGAATGAGCGTGTTCCAGGGCAGAGCGACCTTGCTCCAGTTGGTCCCGCCGTCGCTAGTTGTGAGCAGGGTGCCGTAGGCCCCGACCGCGAACACGTCGGTTGGGCTTGCGGCCGCGACAGCGAGCAGTTGGGCGCTTACGCCTGAATGTTGCTTTTGCCATGTGGAACCGCCGTCGCTGGTCGCCAGAACGAGGCCGCCGTTACCGGCCGCGAAGCCATGACGTGGGTCAGCGTAAGAAACTGAAGTAAGCGTTCTGGATGTGATGCTAGCCTGACGCTGCCAGGTTTTTCCCCCGTCGGAAGAACCAAGAATCATCCCGAACGCGCCCACAACGCACAACTTGCGCTCCGCAGGTGCGGCGATCCCCAGAAAACTGTCGTAGGAAGTGAAAGTTTTTCCCTCGCCCACGGCAGGTAGTTTTTGCGGCATCGCGAGCCATGCGTAAAAAGCTCCAAGGGCCAGGACGATGGCAACGAGCCCCATGCCGGCCACGGATCGACCATGCTCGCCACCGCCGGAGGATTTTTCAGTCAGCGGCAATGTTCCCAAACTTGGCGACAGCGAGTCCGACTCAGCGGGTGTTTGCCGCGCGGACGATAGCCTGGGCACGGACGCTCCTTTTTTCAGCCGTCTTGATCTGAACCAAGCTTTTCCGCCTATCGGCGGCTACCGCCGAACTGTGGCTCACCGCAACAGGATTATGAAATACCTGACCTGCGGGAGTCTTTAAGGGCCGCCCCATTCGGCCTTAGAGAGTTCACCGCGTTCTTTTGCGCCTCAAGTTGTTTCGGACGGATCGCCGGCGGGTTTGACAATGTTTCGGGACTTATTTTTTCCCCCACAGCTTCCGACCCGCACGCCACGAGCATTCAACAGCTCTGATCCTTGGCCTGCAATCCTAACAAGCGTCAGAGGCTCAAGGACTTGCGATTCCTTCAAAAGTCTTTCCGGCCTGTTCCTCATTGTAAACCTTGATTTTACTATACGAGTCCTTGTTACGACTGACGAAAGATATTGTCAAGAGTTGGCTCTTGCCCTTTTGGCATAACGGTTCTTCTTAACCCGAAATCCCGTCACTGCACCAACGTCAAGTGCAAGCATGCTTTGCCGGTGTGCATCCAGGATAGGCACGATTTGCGGTCGGACTCGAAGCTTCCCGCCGTAGGGGTCTGGCCCTGGCCGCATACCGGCACGGCTTCTAAACACGGTTGCTGCTAGAGACTCCTCCGCCTTCAGTCCAAAACCGATTTTCACGAACGCGATTGCAGGGTTCCTTTACACCGTGGGTTGAACCACCTCCGAGACGAGCACCAGAGCTGCCTGGAGAACGGGGCGGCCTACGCGCAGCGGCAACCGATTCCTGCTTGCAGAAGATCTAGCCAAGACCGCGTAAATGCGCGTCCTGTTACGAAAGCTCTTGACATAACTCAGGACGAGAACTATGGGTCAGATCGTAAAATTAGGGTGCACGATGCGAAACCTACCGGCCCTCAGCTTTCTCGCTCCGAGCAACCGCTCATCGGGGCGGGCGACCTAAAATCGGAGCAGCAGAGCATGCCTGGCATGCAAATCAAGGTCTTGGACAAGGCCGTCGAAATCATGGAGCTTCTGGCTACTTCCGGCAAAGGGGTCAGGCTCAAGGATGCCGTCGAGGCCTTGAAGTTGAACAAGACCACGGCGCTTAGGATTCTTCGGGTCCTGGAATCGCATCATCTCGCTGCACGCAATGGAGATTCCGCGTTTGTCCTGGGCAATCGCGTACTTTGGTGGGAAGCCTGCTATCGCCGAAAATTCGAGCTTTTGGAGGTGGTTCGCCCCTACCTGGAAAAAGTGCGGGACTTAACATCGGAAACGGTGATTTTCTCCATCTTGGTCGGTAACCGCACCGTGATCGTCAGCCAGGCTGCCAGCCCGCATGTCACCAGCAGCCGATACGATCTGGGGGCGGTCGCTCCATTGCACGCTGGTGCGACTGGAAAGGCGATACTCGCTCATTTGAGCCTTGAGAAACGCATCGAGTTCCTGAGCAAGGGCGCCTTGGACCGTCTTACTGAGCGTACCGTTACCGATCGAAAACAACTTGAGAAACAGCTGAACGAGGTTCAGAGCAAGGGCTTCGTTATCACTCGCGGCGAAAGATTTCCCAACACCGCCTCGGCGGCCGCTCCGGTTTTTGGCTCGAACCGGCAGGTCATTGGGGCGATGGCGATGATTGGACCCTCGGAAAGGTTGACCGCTGCCCGCTTCAAGGAAACCGTGCCCGTTCTGTTGAGGGAAGCTGAGCTTCTGACCAAGCGGCTCGACCGAGAGGGAGCGGAGCCACGGGAGCAGGCCGGATAGCGGACGGATGAAAAGCAATTTGTTTGGCCGGACTTTAAGCAGTAGGGGACTGTCGGAAGGCAGTTAGCGGACAGGCGTGCGGCTTTCAGCCGTATCATTCGCGGTGACCGGCGCGGGTAGTTGCGCGCAGCGGGCATTTTGGGCTTGGCTGTTAGGCTAGCTCAGGGGGCAATGAGGGGCTAGGTCGTGCTTGGGCGGAAATTGACAAACTGGCGATTGGCGGCTGAGCCATTAGCCATTTCGGGGTAAGGCTTGGTTTGACGGTTGCACTGTAGTTAGAGCGGTGTTGTTTCAAAACAGCGACTGGGCAACCAGGCGTCGGTACCGTAGTTGGCGGAGCTTTAGGACATTGGGACCGAAGCATCGTGAGGACGAACACTGGGACAACTCCGAGGGCGGGTTGTGCCACAGTAATTGCTGAACATGATTAATCCTCACCACGACAGGATCCTGGGAAATTAAATTATGGCGGGCGGATATATCATTGGGGTTGATACCGGGGGAACGTTCACGGACACGATCATTCTGAATACCCGCGGTGAGGTCCACATTGGGAAGGCTCCGTCGACTCCTCCGGACTTCGCAGGGGGAGTGATCGACTCGCTCGGAGAAGCTGCGCGGTCTGCGGGTCTGCCGCTGCGTGACATCCTGCGGGACTGCTTGCTGTTCAATCACGGCTCAACGGCCGCCACCAATGCGCTTGTGACGTGGCGGGGAGCGAAAACAGGCCTCATTACCACACGCGGCCATAAGGACGTCACAATTATTCAGCGTGCTTATGGAAGAGTCGTCGGGCTCTCCGACGACGAAGTGAGGCACATCCTCGCCACCAACAAGCCGCGGCCGATCGTCCCGCGATCTCTCATAGAGGAGGTGACCGAAAGGGTCGATTATTCCGGCGAGGTGCTGGTTCCTCTTAACGAGGAGGAAGTCAGATCCGCGATCAAGCGGTACCAGGACCAAGGGATCGAGGCCGTGGCGGTGTGCCTTCTCTGGTCCTTCATGAACCCGCAACATGAACGCCGAATCAAAGCTCTGCTGCATGAGATGGCACCGGAGATCCGCGTCACGCTTTCCAGCGAGCTGGTACCGGTACTCGGAGAGTTCGAGAGGATGTCCTCGACTCTGGCAAACGCCTTCCTGTCCGTGACAGTGGATCGCTATTACACGACGCTTGCGCGCCTTTTGCGGCAGGAGGGACTGCGTGCTCGCCCTCTGATAGTCCAGTCGAGCGGCGGATTGTTGCCCATCGAGGAATCCTCTGCCCGGGCAATACAGTCCATCGGATCGGGCCCGGTGGCAGGCTTGGTTGGAGCACAGGCGCTCGGCGCCCTCATAGGTTTTGGCAACATCATATCTACTGACGTTGGCGGGACCACCACTGATGTCGGGTTAATTCTCGAGGGAAAGCCGCAGATGGCCATGGAGCCCTCGGTCAGTCAATACCCGCTGGCTGTTCCCATGGTTGAAGTCACCTCGATTGGCGCCGGTGGCGGAAGCATCTGTTGGGTGGACGATCATGGCATCATGCACGTGGGACCCGATAGCGCTGGCGCCGTCCCGGGTCCGGCATGTTATGGAAAAGGCGGCACCGAGCCGACCGTTACCGACGCTAACCTGATTCTTGGGTACCTGGATCCTGATTACTTTCTCGGCGGCGCCATGAAGCTCGATCGGGAGAAGGCGCTGGAGACCGTTGAGCAGAAGCTCGCCCGCCCACTGAAGATCAGTCCGCTGGAAGCTGCCGCGGGGGCGTATGACATTGTCAACGGCAACATGGTCAATGCGATCCGCATCCTGACCGTACAGCGGGGCCACGATCCGCGGGAAATGGTGCTTTTCGCTTACGGGGGCGCAGGCCCCATTCACGCGGTCGCATACGGTGTCGAATTGAACGTGCCGCTCATCGCGGTTCCGGCTGCCGCTTCGATCTTTTCCGCATACGGCGCGACCAGAATGGACATCCTGCATAAATACGAGCTGAGCCGCAGGATGGTTGCACCCTTCAACCCCAAGGCCGTCACTGAGATTTTCGAGCAATTGGAATCGCAGGCGAAGCGCGATCTCGAGAAGGACGGGGTTGCAAAATCCGCCCAATCCTTGCACCGCGAGGTTGATATGCGCTTCGTCTTGCAGGTCCATGAAGTGAGCGTGCCGATCCGGGGGAAAACGCTCGTCGCGGCGGACATTGCTCGCTTAAGCACGCAGTTCGTCGAGCTTTACGAGAAAATGTACGGCCAGGGGACTGCACTGCCCCACGCCGACATGGAGGTCGTGCGCTTCCGAGTGTCCGCCGTCGGCAAGATTCCCAAGCCCCCGGTCAAGCCTCAACCTGCCGGCCGCAGCAGTGCCAAGCACGCGATCAAAGGAACGCGTAAAGTGTATTTCCGCGACTCCCGGCGAAACGGCGGCCAAAGCCGGGCGATTCGATCCGGGCGGCTCATCGCCACAACAGTATTCGACGGCCTTTCCCTGAAACCCGGCAACCGGATGGAGGGGCCGGCTATCGTTGAGTATCCGACGACGACAGTTGTTATTCCTCCAACGCACGTGGCCAAAATAGACCAGTTCATGAATGTTTTGATTCGTTGAAGGCCGTCAGGCGTAGCTGCTGCGCGGCCGGGAGGGCTGGAGAGAGGCTGACATGAAGACGAACGGCAAAGGGGGCAAGGCAAACGGGCGGCGGGCAGAGGCTGGGCTGGACGCGATCGCGTTTGAGATAGTGAAGAACAAGATGCTGGCGGCGATCAACGAGGCCGGGGCGGTGCTGGTCAGGACGTCGGCTTCGGAGGTGGTAGTGACGGTGCGCGAGTTCACGCAATCGTACTACACCAGCGACGGGCATCTGACGCTGACCGGCGGCGGGATTTTACTGCACGTCAAGAGCATTGCCGACATTGTCAGGTATTTGATTGACAACTACGAGCACACCATCGGGATTAACGACGGCGACATGTTCATTTTCTCGGATCCCTATTTGGGAGGGATGCATGCGCCGGACCAGGCGATAGTCGCGCCGATTTTCTGGCAGGGCAAACGGGTGGGCTTCTGCGCCTCGCTGACCCACATTCCGGATACCGGGGCGATCGATGCGGGCGGATTTTGTCCGCGCGCCACGGAGGTTTACCAGGAGGGCATCCGGCTGCGCGGGCTGCGGGTGATGCGCGGGGGCGTGCGCTGCGACGACGTTTTCAACACGCTCAAGGCGGCGGTGCGTCTTCCCGACATTGTGGAGCTCGACGTACTCTCCAAGATTGCCTCCAACAACGTACTCATCCGGCGCGCCCAGGAGCTGATCGAGAAGTACGGGCTGGAGACCTACCTGGCGACCAATCGGGAGCTGATTCGCTATTCCGAGCGGCTGGCCCGCGAGCGCACGCGCAAGATTGCCGACGGGCAGTGGCGTTCGGTGACCTATCTGGAGCATGACGGGCAGCAGCCCAATTTGTTCCGCATTCAGCTTACGGCGACCAAGCGCGGCGACCGGCTGATTTTGGACTACACCGGTTCCTCGCCGCAGGCGGCCACGTCGATCAATGCGACCTACCATGCGGCGATGGGCTGTGCCTTTGCGATTCTCGCGGGCCGGCTATTTTACGACATTCCGTGGAACGAGGGGATCTTGCGGCCGCTGGAGCTGCGGCTGCCGGACAACTGCATCATCAACGCGCAGTATCCTGCGGCGGTGAGCCAGGGGATGCCGGCGGGCGGCGGGGTGGTGGTATTCGCGGTTCAGGATGTGCTTTCGAAGATGCTGCTGGCCAGCGGCGACGACCTGCGCCGGGAGTCGAGCGGAGTCTTCGGCTGGTCGGTCCATGCTCCTGTAATGTCCGGCAGCAACCAGTACGGGAACTTCTTTATTTGGCCCACCATGGACGAGTGTGCCGGCGGGATGGGGGCGCGCGTTGACCGCGATGGCGTCGGTACGGCCGGGACGATCCAGACGCCCAAGGTCCGTATCGGCAATATCGAGGAATACGAGCAGCGGTACCCTATGCTGTTTCTTTTCCGGCGTGAGGAGCAGGATTCGGCCGGGGCGGGCAAGTTCCGCGGCGGTGCAGGGGGCGAATTTTGCTTCATGCTGCACAAGTCATCCACCGGGTATATCGACATCATGCTGTCTGGGGCGGGCTGCGAACCGGCGATCGCACTGGGCGTAGCGGGCGGCCTCCCGGCGCGTCAAGGGCGCTTTGTCAAGGTCAAGGACTCGGATGCGGCGGCGCTCCTGCGCCAGGGCAGGATTGCCCAGAGCCTCCAGGAGCTGACAGGCGAGAAGGAGATGCTGCCGCCCAAGGGTTACGCACGGATTGAGAACCGGGACTGTTTTTATCTTGCCTGGCATGGCGGCGGCGGTTTCGGGGATCCCCTGGAGCGCGGTCCGGAGCTGGTCCGCCAGGACATCATCGACCAGCTCGTTTCCCGCCGGTTCGCCGAATGCGTGTACGGGGTGGTGGTAACCGGCGCGAACGCCGACATCGATCGCGCGGCCACCGCCCGGGCACGCGAGGAAATTCGCCGGCAACGGCTCGCACAAGCGGCGTAAGTACAGATAATCGTCATCGAAGGTAAGGAAAAAATGGGCAGGCGGGTTCTTGAGCACATTGAGATCGACAAGGACGGGAATGGGCATAAGGTTTACAGATGCGCCAAATGCGGCACGACTCTAGGCCCGGCCGACAAGGGTTTCAAAGAGTATGCCGTGGTCAAGGAAGCTTCCTACTCTCATTACGTTGACGCCGGAATCCTGGCTACGCGCAGCGATCGGTTTGTCCTGCGGGAATTTTATTGCCCCAAATGCGCCGTTCGGTTCGACGTGGAGAGCGTTGTGAAAGGCGAGCCTTACTTAGACATAAAGATCCGCGATGATTGAAGCGGCGGCCTTCATCCTGCGTCGTCGTTAGCTAGCTGCTCCCTTCGAGCCTCGGAGATTAGGTTAATGGGTTACATTATTGGGATTGACGTCGGTGGCACTTTTACTGACTTCGTAGTGTCACATCCCTCCAAGAAACTGTTTCATGGCAAGGTCCCCTCGACCCCGCGCGACGAGTCCGAAGGCGTGCTGGCGGCGATTCAGCAGATTGCCCAGCGTGAACGAAAAGAGCTTGCAGCTCTCCTGCGCGAAACCGACATCATTATTCTCGGCACTACAGTGGTGACCAACGCGATGCTCGAGTTCAAGGGCGCGAAAACCGGGATGATCACCACCAGGGGTTTTAGGGACGTCGTCGAGCTAAGGTGCAATTACAAAGAGAGCCTGTTCGATCTCAAGCTTCCTCCGCCCTACCCGATCGTGCCTCGGAGATACCGTGTCGGCATAGCGGAACGCGTTGACTATACCGGCAGAATTGTCACTCCGCTCGACGCCGAAGAAGCCCGTCAGGCGGCCAGGAGGTTCAAGAGCCTTGGGGTCGAATCCATAGCGGTATGCTTCCTTTTTTCCTACGTCAACCCGGCGCATGAACTGCGGGTGCGGGACATCCTGCACGAGGAATATCCTGAGGCCGCGGTTTCGCTGTCGCACGAGGTGTTGCCGCAGGTCAGGGAGTTCGAGCGCTTCAGCACCACCATGATCAACGCATACGTAAGCCCGCATCTGAAAAAGTACCTGAACCATCTTACGCAGATGTTTTCCGAGCGCGGATTCCCCGGAGAGCTGCTGGTGATGCAGTCTAACGGGGGCATGATGCGCGCCGATTTTGCTGCTGAGCGGGGCGTAGAGCTCGCGCTCTCCGGACCCTCCGGCGGCGTAATAGCTACCGCGCACCTGGGAAAGCTTAGCGGGCATAGGAATCTAATCGCCATGGATATGGGCGGGACGAGCTATGACGTCTGCGTCGTAAAGGACGCGGTGCCTGAACTGAGCTCCAAGTACTGGCTGAGCCGTCATCGCGTTGGACTCCCGATGATCGATATTCATACGATCGGTGCCGGCGGCGGATCGATAGCCTGGGTGGACAAGGGCGGAGGCCTGAGGGTCGGTCCGCGAAGCGCCGGCGCAGAACCGGGTCCCGCCTGCTACGGACTGGGCGGCGTAGAACCGACAGTAACCGACGCCGATGTCGTGCTCGGTTACATAGATCCGAATTACTTTCTAGGCGGCACTATCAAACTGGACGCGGAACTGGCAAAAAGAGCGATAGCCGAGAAAGTAGCCAAGCCGCTGGGCATCACGCTCGTGGAGGCGGCGAGCGGTATTTTTCGGATCGTCAACAACAACATGAACAACGCGATCCGTTATGTTTCTGTGATGCGCGGCAGGGACCCTCGCGACTTCGCGTTGATGGCATTCGGCGGGGCTGGGCCGGTTCACGCCGGCGCTCAAATGAAAGATCTGAAAATCAAGAGCGTCCTGGTCCCCAAGACTGCACCAACCTTTTCGGCGTTAGGTGCGATTCTTTCGGACTTCAAAAGCTCCCGCGTACAGTCCTTTCATATGCGCTCGACGGAGAACAAGGTGGCGGACCTCAACCAGGTTTTTAAGCGGATGTACGAGGGAGCGTTTTCGTTGCTGGATAAAAGCCGCGACCTGCTTGTCCGCATCGATGTGCGCCGCTATATCGACCTGCGTTACATCCGCCAGGTACACGAGGTCACGGTAGAGCTTCCGCTCGGGAACGAACCGCTGACGGCCGCCGGCCTGAGCCGGATGTTCGAGGCCTTTCACGATCAGCATGAGGCCCGCTACGGATTCAAGCGCCCTGGCTACCCGGTTGAAATTATCAACCTGAGGTTGGACCTGGTTGGCGCAAGGGTCCCCACTGACCTGCCGCGTGTTGCGCGCAATGGAGGAAGTCCGGACGATGCGCGCAAAGGAACGCGGGCCGCATATTTCGACGAGTTGAAGGATTATGCCGAGACTCCGGTTTATGACGGTTCCCGGATGGCGCCCGGAATCCAGATCAGGGGTCCCGCGATTGTCGAGGAGCCGCAAACCACGATCATCCTTCTGCCGGGACAGACGATGGAGCTGGATCCATACCAGACTTATATCGTCAGCGCTTCGTAGTGTGAAATGCGAGCCATGGCTTCGATAAATATGCACTTGGAAAATCTAATTTCGGAAATGGCCTTCGCCCTGAAAGAAAAAATGGGCGCACGCCACCAGCGTTGGGCCAAGGATACGGCCGTCTTCGTGGCGGCGGACGACGGGACCCTTGCCGCCATCGACAACGAACTGCACTTCGGTTCGGCCAGCGAAATGACGTCGTCGCTTCTGGGGCCACAGGGCATTGCAATCGGCGACGGCGACATAATTGCCTGCAATGACCCCTACCTCGGAAGCGCGCACGTCCAGGACTTTTACGTTCTGAGTCCCGTTTACCATCTTGGCCGGACCGTTGCGCTCTTGGGCGCCAAGGCCCATATGCCCGATATTGGCGGCAACGTCCAAGGCGGATTCAACCCTCAGGCAGAGGAAGTCTGGGCGGAGGGAGCGCGTTTCACGCCGCTCAAGATCTGCCGCGAGGGCCGAACCGATACTTACGCCTTCAATATGATTCTGCTCAACAGCCGCAGCCCGGATTTGTTGCGTACGGGGCTCGACGCGATGATCGCGGCGCTCGAATCCGGCAGGCAAAGCGTTCAATCCCTCCTTCAAGCTTCCGGCGAGCAGGCGCTCACGGAGCAATTCACCGCGACAGCGGCCGATACTGCCAAGCGGCTGCGTGAAATTGTCAGCCGTTGGCCGGCCGGCGAGTACGCCGATAGCTGCCCGGTACGGGACGGGCGCATCAAGGCTAAGGACTTGAGGATTCAGTCGAAATTGACGGTCGTGAATGGCGCGGTCGCAATCGATCTCTCGGCAAACCCGGCCCAGCTCAAAGAGCCATACAACAGCTCCCGGGGCAATACTCTGTCGTTTGCACTGATGCCCTTCTTTCCGCTACTCCCTGCAGGAACAGCAATCAACGGTGGCATTTGGAAGGTTCTCCGCGTCACATCTGCCAAGGGCACTGTCGTCGACCCCGTCCCGCCGGCTCCGACAGCGTTTTGCCCCTTCCACGTTGGGCAGGAAATTGCAACTTCGGTCATGGGTTCGCTGAACAAAGTTCTTTCCCGAGAAGACAAGGCACGGCTGAGCGAGTGGCTACCCGGGGCGCTGAGTTGGCACCCGCAGGACGTCAATAGCTAGCAGGAGTATCTTATGGATCTTATTACTGCTGAGATCATCAGAGAATATTTGCTGACAGTCTCGGAGGAGATGAGCGAGACCGTGACTCGAACGGCGATGTCTCCCGTGTTCAACGAGGGACATGACTACTCGACCGCGATCTTTTATTTTGACGGGCGGCAGATGAGTCTTATTGCCCGCGCCACCGTGGTGCCGGAACATATTTATGCTTCGATGGCATCGCTGGAGGTCATGCTCAAAACCTTCGAGTCGGGCTTTCGTGAGGGCGACGTCGGGCTGATTAACGATCCCTACTTCGGCGGCAGCCACCTGCCCGACTGGACGATCATGAAGCCGGTCTTTTTCGATGGAAAACCGACCTTCTTCCCCGTAGTCAGAGCGCACCAGTTGGACGTCGGGGGTCCCGTTGCCGCTTGCAAGAACGCCTACGCCAAGACGATCTGGCAGGAAGGATTCCGCATCTATCCCCTCAAGTTGGTCGAGGAAGGGAAAACACGGGAAGACGTGTGGCGGGTGCTGCTGGCCAACACGAGGCTAGCCACGGATGTGGACAACGACCTGCGGGCAATGATCGGCGCTTGCAAGATTGCCGAGGACCGTATTCGAACGATGATCGCCAAATACGGCATCGAAGAGGTCAAGGAAAGCGTCGGCTATATCCTCGACTACAGTGAAAGGATGTTTCGCGAGGAGCTGGCGTCGTGGCCCGACGGCGTGTACGAGGGACAGGCTTTCCTCGATTCGGACTGGGGTGGAGGCCATCAGGACATCAACATCAATTGCAAGGTCACTGTCAAGGGCGACAATCTGACTATTGACCTCAACGGCTCCCATCCCCAGGTCGAAGGCTGCGTGAACTCTCCCGGCAGCAACACCACATCCTGGCTTTACACTCCGCTCACCGCGATTGCTCCCCACATCCCGGTAAATTCCGGCTTTTTGCGCCCGGTCACGATCGTACTCCCGCGGGGAAGCGTGGTTAATCCCGATCCGCCCTATCCTACCGGGCAATCGACCGTCTGCGTGGGAAATCAAATCTGCGAGGCCTTGATGGCAGCTTTGGAGAAATGCGTGCCGCAAAAGGTTGCGACCGCTGGTTTGGATCTCACTTTCTTGTACAACTGGGGAGTTGACGGCCGTCACGGAAACTATTTTCTCGGACTCGATTACATTGCATCGGCCTGTTCCGCGGGAGCAACCTTCGGACAGGATGGCTGGGGCGGCTATACGGCTACCCACTGCGCTTTGCGGGTACCGACTTACGAAATGACGGAGATCCAGTTTCCCTATCTTTACTACCGCGGGGAGTACGTAACCGACTCGGCCGCTCCTGGCAAATGGCGCGGTGTCCCCGCCTGGGAATTGGAACGAGAGATGACTGACGCACGGGACGCAACTGTGAACATCTTCGTGCAAAGCTACAAATACCCGCTTAGGGGTTACGCGGGCGGCAAGCCGGGATGCGGAAACTGGTTCGTAGTAAACCCAGGCAAGCCGGACGAACTCTTTGTGGGTTCTTTCCTGGACCGGTCGCCGTCGCCACCGGGCCAGGTCGTGGTGGCGCGCAGCGGTGGCGGGGGCGGCTGGGGCGACCCCTTGGAACGCGACCCAGCCAAGGTGTTGGATGACGTTCTCGACGAATACGTCTCCCTGGAAGGTGCGGAGCGTGACTACGGAGTAATTATCGATCGGAAAACGATGACGGTTGACGAAGACGCGACCGCGCGGCTGCGCAGCAGCAGAAGCGCTGCGGCCAAATAAAGGGCCGGCTCGATGGGCTCTCGTGGCGGTGGAAATGTGAACACCCTGTTGGCGGAGCCACACCGCGGCGCGGCGACAGAACCCAGCACGGGCGCTTTTGGACCAACCGGCTTTTGCGTAGTTTGCATCAGCGGACTCCGGGTGCCCGGCGGCAATGACCGCGGCTGACGAACTGGTGGAAAGGAAAGAAATGACCGTGCGGCTCCCCTTGGAAGGCGTGCGTGTCCTGGAAGCGGCTAACTTTATAACCGGTCCATACGCGGGCCAGCTTTTGGCCGACTTGGGCGCGACGGTAATCAAGATCGAGGAACCCAAGGGCGGCGATCCGTTCCGTACCTGGGGCAAGGTTTC
>JAJYVB010000290.1 GCA_021792265.1 Deltaproteobacteria bacterium
GATCAACCTGGGCTGGTTATGAAACAGGTTAAGCAGCAGAGCTCGCGATCCACTCCACTACTTGCTCCAACCCACACTCCTCTGGATTCCGCATTTCACGCTCCAGCCGGCCAGTCGTCATCACTCAGAGTCAATTTCTTCACAGCCTCTGAGCGCAGCGAGTCTGCGAGCGGAGTCGAAGGATCCGCGCGGCATTCCTTGGCCGCGCGATTTGGTTGGGTTTGCCGAAGAAAGTCCATCGCAGCCGCAAGGATGGCGGCTGCGGATTCTTCGCTGGCGCTCAGAATGACCGATTCCATTTTGTCAATTTATTTGCGGGACATCGCACCAGGTGATCAGATCGCCGCCGGGTCGGGTTCCGATGGCGTCGAGATGACGGAATCGGCGCGGTCGGTTGCCCCCTTCTGCCAAGGCCGGGAAACGGCCCGACCGCTTGCGCTCAAGCGCGGCGGTGGGCTATGAGGAAAGTCTAATTCGGGGCGTCAACACGATAAGGCCAGTGAAGACGCGGGGAACTTCATCATGGCCCAGGCCAACATAGGCGCGCTATCTGTCGAGGCCGAATATGGGGATGCAACTGGGTTAACCTGCCGTTGCAACCCGGGCACCTTTGCATCAGAAGCTGGGTCCATATACGGAAATTCTGGTTTAACGCGGCGGGGGAGAAAAAATCGTGCAAGCAAGAACTGGCTGGCGTTGGCTGGAGTGGGTGACGATTGCGACGATACTTTACTTGGCCGCTTCACCGGCGAGCGAGAGTCTTGCGCAGGCACCGACGCCAATTAGCGCCTGCGGCACGATCAGCACCCCCGGCAATTATATGCTCACAGCCGACCTTCAAACGGGCGGCCATTGCTTCGTAATCGCGGCCAGCAGCGTCGGAATCGACCTGAACAACCACACCATTAGCGGAGCCGGCACCTCGGGCAGCAGCGCGATCACTGACGGCGGCGTGGATGAAGGCCCCCTCGTGATCGTCAACGGCAAAATCAAGGGTTTCTACGACGGCATTCTGCTGTACGGCAGCAGCCACGTCACGATCGACAAAGTCGACTCTTCCGGCAACCTCGAGGACGGAATCTACATCGTCGGCGGCCTCAACACCGTGACAAACACGACCGTCAGTAACAATGGCGGCGACGGGCTCCGTGTCCGTGGGGCGACGAATCTCATCAGCAAAGTGACGGCCACGGGCAACAAGACCGATGGTATCCTCAGCGAGGGAGGCAGCACCCTCGTGACCGACTGCACGGCCACTAGTAATGGTTCCGGTATCGAAGCGGACGGCGGCTCTAACTTCCTGACCAACCTCAAGGTCATGCGCAACGGTAGCGGGATAGACGCTTTCGGGGGCTCGAACTCTCTCATCAACAGCGTCGTCACGCACAACAGCGGCCACGGCTTTTCATCCGCCGATGACCATAACGTGGTCGACGGAAGCAATGTGAGCGACAACGGCAACGTCGGCATCCTTCTCCCGGGCAGTAACAACCTGGTGAACGCGTCGGTTGCCAACGGCAACGGGGGGGACGGTATTTCTCTCGGGTATGGGGCGGCGGGTGGAAACCTGGTTACCGGCAGCACCGCAAACAGCAACAGTGGCGGCAGCGGAATAGTCCTGGTGGGGACCGGCAGCCTGAATATCGTCAGCAGGAGCGAAGCGAACAACAACGGTTCGGGCGGCGTCGGGATAGCTTGTCCGGGCAACGTCTTCAAGGTGACGGCGCACAACAATTCCGGCCCCAACCTGAGCATCTCGAACGGAAGCTGCGCCGAGGCGGGCGTTGTCGGCGCGCCGTCACCGACTGCCCTGTCGGCGTGCAGCGCGACTCCCCTGAAGGCGGGAAGTTATGTGGTGACCAGGAATCTCTCTGCGGCCGGCAACTGTTTCACTATCGGCGGCAGCCCGATCGCCATCGACCTCGGCCATCACACGATTACGGGCAACGGCACCGGCAGCGCGATCACCGACGGCGGCACCGCCTTCCAGTCCATCATCATCGCCGACGGCAAGATTGAAAACTTTGCCAGCGGGATAAACCTACCGGCCAGCAGCACCGTTACGGTCGACTCGGTCAATGCGTCGTCCGAGATCAACGAGGGCATCTTTATTGGCGGCTCTGGAAACACAGTCACCTCGGTCGAGGCCAACGATACCCGCGGCGTGGGGATGGGCATCGCAAGTTGCTGCAACACGATAGCCGGCGCTGTCGCAAACGGAAACAGCGGCTCGGGCATTGACGTCGAGGGCGCCTTTGATCTCCTTACTCACGTTAGCGTGAACCAGAACGGCCACGATGGTCTCGACTGCAAGGGCAATTGCTTTGTGACTGCCGTAAAAGCAAAAAACGACCGATTTTCCGGCCTGTTTCTTCCCAACCCCGTGAATTCAGTGACGGACAGTCTAATTGCCGACAACGCTGGTGGTAGCATCGCGCTCGGCCCCTCCAGCGCCGTGAACCACTCCGAAGTCAAGGGCAATGGGGGCGCAGCGGGCATCTATTCATGGTACGGCATCGTTGTAAACGCCACCGTGTCGAACCAGAACACGGGTGATGGAATGGACTTTGGGGTGATAACGGGCGACAGTCTTGTCGCCGCCAGCGGGGCCGCTCATAACCAAGGCGACGGCATCGCCGGGAATGGCGAAGATAGCATCGCCCGGTCCGTTGCCGATTCCAACGGCAAGACCGGCGTAACGCTCCCCTGCCCTGGCAACGTCTATAGCCTTGTCGCGGACCACAATCCGAGCGGAAATCTAAGCGAATCCGGTTCGGGCTGCGTCAACCTTCTCAATAACGCTCCCTGAGCTAAGCTTGTTTCTCTCCGTTCTTGAGCATGTGGTGAGCTGGCTCTTGACCGCGGTGGCCTGCACCCCAACTTACCCGCATTCATAAGTAGCGTCGGTTGATGTTTTGCCCCGGGTGGGGCGGTGGAGTAAGAGACCGGCCCGTGGTCCCCCAATGGATGCCTACAAAGGCGTCCGTCAACGTGTCGTTGGGGGGCAAGCCTCGTTCTCACCCTGTTCCCACTCTCTCTTGCGGGCGAAGAACCTGTCCTGAGCCTCTCGACGGGCCCGGAAAAGCGTCCTCTGCCTCCCGCGCGCCCGGAAAGTTACATTCAACGCACTTCGCGCCCGCAGTCCGGCATCGGAGGCCGGGCGCCGGGCTCTAAGTAGTCAGATCGCCGCCGGGCCTGTGGGTGGTGTTCCAATGACGCTGTGCGTCGTGCAGCCGGCCCATCTCCTGGTAGATTTCCGCGAGCATGCGATGAGCCTCGATGAGGTTGCTGTCGCATTCGAGCGCTCGTCTGAGGCTGAGTATCGCCTCGGCCGTCTCGCCGCGCACGCGATAGAGCCGGCCAAGCCGCAGATGGGCGTCGGCACTGGTAGGCGCCGCCGCAGCAGCCCCGAGCAGGCTGCGCAAGGCTCCGTCGAGATCGCCCTGGCTTTGCCGCAGCTCCGCGAGCCGGACGCCGGCTTCGTAGTTCCGCGGTTCGCTTTCGAGCAACCGCGCGTAAAGGGTGAGCGCCCTGACCGGATCGATTTCGGCAAGCCGGCGCGCCTCTTCGAAGCGTTCGCGAAGCCGCGCCGCGCCGAAGCCCTCCTCGAGCTTTCCGCAGGCGCGCTTTGGCGCGAAGTCAAGCAGGATCTGTCCGCTTTCCGCCTCGAAGGCTAACGCTCCATCGTGCACAATTATCGTTCCGTCCTCGCAGGAGAGCCGAACCGCCGTCATCGGGAGCGCGGGCGGCATCGCCGCGCGCGCGCGGCCCAAACATCGCCCCACCGCCTTCAGTGAGCGGCGCCGCGGCAGCAGCTCGCGCGCCATCCGGAGCATCAGCAGGTCGCCGAAAGCCAACCGGTAGCGCTTTCCCTGAGAGCTAACCGAAAGAAGATTGCGCCGCAGCCAGTAGCGAATTCGATGAGGGGCGATGGCGAGAATCCGGCCCGCGGCACGCGTCGAAAAAGTCACGCCCG
>JAJYVB010000034.1 GCA_021792265.1 Deltaproteobacteria bacterium
CGTACCGCGTTCGCTCACTCGTAAATGGGCAGGTCTGCGGACCTTCGCGCCCGACGGCGTTCCCGTGGTAGGGGAAGATCCCTTGATTAAGGGGTTCTTTTGGTTGGCGGGCCAGGGCGGATACGGAATTGAAAGCAGCCCGGCTGTGGGCAGAATCGCGGCCGATCTGATTGCAGGAGGGAAGACCGATCACTACGACGCAAGGCTGCTCGCGCCAGCACGTTTCGGCCAAGCGTAGCAGTTGGCCTGTACGGGACTTGATGGCGGGCGTTTTCGCCGTAAGGATAGCGGCCTTCTTGGGTATGGTTTTTGATGCGCTAGGCAGGGGACAGACCCGTCGCCCAGGACTGTGAACGAGAACCATCACGAGGCCACAGCGTGGAACAACTTTTCAAAACCATCCTTTGCCCGATTGATTTCGACGAGAATTCGGTCGCGGGGCTCGAAGCCGCTGTGAAGGTCGCCAAGCATAACCAGGCGCGCCTTCATATATTGCACGTTGACCCGATTCCGCTGGCGGGTGAGGTCGGCGTGCCGATGGAGCCTTATCTGGCCAGCCGGAAGGAGACCGAGCGCCTGGCTCGTGTCCATGTCGGTGAAGCGGTTCCTTACGAGATCCACCTCGAAAATGGCGTGCCTGCGGAATCTATCCTCCGGCTGGCGATGAGCCTCAAAGCGGAGCTTATCGTTCTGGCTACCCACGGCCGCAAAGGCTTGAGCCGCCTGGTTCTTGGCAGCGTAGCAGAGCGGGTTGTGCGTGAAGCTCCGTGCCCGGTGTTATCCGTACCCGGCGCTCCTAAACACACCACGGGCTGAAGCTCGGTTTCCGAGCTAAAAAAAGAAACAAGAGACCCCTGACGGCAGCGACCGTCACGGGGGAAGCATCAGTGGGCTCTGGTTCCCCGCGACGGTCCAATTTCGCGCCACCCGGCGGACGATCGGGCGTGCTGAAAAAAAGAGGAGGCCGCATAGCGGCCATACTAGGCGGGCATTCAGGCGCCGAGGATACCCTGCGCTTACCTCATCAGCCTTTTTTCCCGCCTTTAGCCCCGTCGGCCTCCTCAACTTGAACGGCCACCTTTTTTGGAGCGAGTTCTTTCGGCGCCGGCATCGTCAGTTCGAGCACGCCGTGCTGATAGGACGCCTTGATTTCGTCTGACTTGACTCCATGGGGAAGGCTAAGTGAGCGTTCAAACGCGCCATATCTGATTTCCCGGCACAGGTAGTCGCGACCTTTTTCTTCTTTACGCTCGTGGCGCTCTCCGCGGATCGTCAGAACGTCGCCCGTTACCGTTACCTCTACGGTCTTGGGGTCAATGCCGGGAAGGTCCGCCCTAATGATTAGGTGCCCGTTCTTGATTAGCGATTCGAGTGCCGGCCTGACGCCGGTTAGCATCGGCGCCCGTGGCTCTCCCAGCATACGCTCCCACAAATCGTCGAAGCCCTGGCGAAACTCTTCCAGCTCACGGAAAGGGTTCCACAACTGAAGTGCTCTTGCCATGACTTCTGACCTCCCTTGGGATCGATCATTCAGGCGCCCTGTGGCTTTCGACATATCGCCAGCATAGACGCCTAAAGCTTGGCTTCCCGTCAAAATCTAGCGCACCCTGACGACTGTTCAACGCATCTTGTGTGCCACGGTTCTGCTCCAAGGCGTTTCGGGAACCGCCAAGGTTAGTGGGACAGAGATGTCACACAATGAGGAAGAAGATCCCCACAATTGAGCCGCATTCTGTGGTTCGGCATAACGACAGCTAATCGCTGGAATGAGAGAGGGTCGTTTAGTTAACTCGCCATTTTTCAAGGCTTTTGCCTTGCAGCGATTCGGTACCCAGCCTCCAGCCGAGCCTTTTTGACGCTCGTGGCATGATTGCTGCTCTCATCGGCGTTGAGTTTCTTCAGCGAAAGGCACCAGGAAATGCTTAAGGAGCTGTCTTGCGGGGTTGGCGGAGACTTCGGAACTACGGTATTACCCAGCCAGTATTACGATCTTGTAACCCGTCGAAATCAACTGGAAGGCGGGCTAAAACTGATGCTGGCGGTGCTGGAAGACGGCATACGCTGCTACGTGAAGTACAGAAATGCGCGGACGTTTGAACGTCGCCGAATTTACCGCGAGGTTCGCAACTGGATAGCGGATCACAGCGCCAGTCAGGGGGTCTTCGGTTTCGAGAACGTCTGCGCTGCGCTATCTATTAATCCTGACTTTATGCGTAGGCGGATCCGCCGGATGGAGCCTCGGGACTTGCCGACTGCTCGTTACCGCAGGGTGGCTCCGTCAATCAGAAGGCGAAGGCTGGCTGTCCACGTCATAGGCCGTTCCAACGCGCGTGGCAGTCGCAAAGGGAATTTGGCTGGCGCGACGACCGCCGGGGGTGGCGGACGCGAATGGATGAGCAAGTTAAGCGCCGCGCCTTGACGACCTGGGAGGGGTTTTGTAGGTAGCAAGCTTAGTGGGGCAGGAAATCGGGGACAAATCGCGTTCTAGGCTGCGCCGGGTCATATTAGTTTACCTGGCGGTCGGTGTGGTCTGGGTCGTAGTGTCAGAATTGCTTTTGCGACCCACGGCACCCTCTTATTTCGTCGGCCCGGCTTTAGGCGTCATGCTGATCAACCGCGTCGTCTTCGTCGCGGTCACGGCGGGGATGTTCTATTTCATCATCAGAGGATGCCTTGAGCAAACCGAGGAGGTAAAAGTAAAGGAACACGAAAGTACCGAACGAGCCAGGCTTTACTTTGAATCGGCGGCAAGTGGACTTCTGGTTCTCGATCGCGACGGCAAGATCCTTGAAGTTAACCCCAAAGCGCTCGAGCTTTTCGGTTACTCCAGCTCCTCGGAGCTGGTCGGGCAACCGATTGAGGCTTTGGTACCCGAGGGTCTGCGGACGCGCGATTACATGAGCCGGCCGGTTTATTTTCAGGCGTCGGCTGCCCGCAGCGCCGGGCCGGGCCAAGCTACAGACCCCAAAGGCCGGAAAAAGAACGGGTTCGAATTTCCGATCGAAGTGGCCGTTAGCTCAATCGGCGAGGCGCAGGATTCTCAGGTCTTCTGCTCGATAAGCGACATTAGCGAACGAGTTCAAGTTCAGAGGGAGGCGCGAAGGGCCGAGATGCTCTCGACCTTGGGAGCGATCGCGGCCGGCGTCGCGCATGACCTCAACAACCCTCTGGCGATCATTGCTTCGCGGGCGGAATTGATGCTGGCGAACGGTGGTCCGATGCCGGAATCTCTCAGGGGAGACCTCGAAGTAATTAACCGCCACGCGATGCGGGCGAGCCGTATCGCACAGGATCTCCTGAGCCTGGCGCGCCAGCGCCCTCGGGCGCAAAAAGCGATCAACATGGCTGAACTAGTGGATCGAGTCCTGCTTCTGGTCCAAGGGCAATTGCGCAACGAAGGAATCTCTGTGTATCGCGAATTTGACACGAGCTTGCCGCCGGTGAGCGGCGACACCGTTGCCCTCGAGCAAGTGTTGATGAACCTGCTGCTTAATGCGCGCGACGCAATGCCCAGCGGCGGCTCTATCACCATCCGGGGCGGTCACGCGATCGAACGGTCAGGCTGGGTTCGGATTGTCGTTGCCGACACCGGAAGCGGAATCTCCAGCGATTCCCTTGCGCGAATCTTCGAGCCAGCGTTTACCACCAAAACCGAAGGCAGCGGACTGGGACTGTGGATCAGCCGGCGGGTAGTCCGCGAGCACCGAGGGGAAATCAGCGTCGAATCCGAACCTGGCAGGGGCGCTAAGTTTACTATTCTTCTTCCGGCAGCAGCGGAGCTTAAGGTTTAATTGGGCAATTGGGCGGGGCATAATGTCATGAAGGGTCGGCTTGGAGGGTAGGGTGGCGTAGGGTTTCTGCCTACCGCGCAGGGTTGGCGCGAAGTTTGCTGTTAGTCATGGCAGCCATGATCGTAATAGTCGACGACGAACCCGACATGGTAGAAACCTGTCGGCGGACTCTGGAACAGTTGGGCCATACCTGCGTTGGAGCCCTAGATGGCATAAAGGCGCTGGAGCTCATCGAAGCCATGGTGCCGGACGTGGTGCTGGCCGACTTGAATCTACCGGGCCGTGACGGGATCGAGATCGCGCGCGAGGTGAGCCGGCGTTTCCCCTGGATACCTGTGGTGATGATGACCGCGTACCATACCCCGTCTGTTGCGACCACGGCTTTTCACGCTGGGGTTTCGCAGTATCTCATAAAGCCCTTCACCAATACCGAGTTGCGAACGGCCATCGAGCGGGCGCTCGGCACAGCCAACTAACAGCAGGGCTCGAGCGGCTGTTGGCCGATACTTTGGGCGCCTCAGCCACAAGTGTTTCCGCGGCTCCCCATCGATGCTTCATGCGCCGCTCCCGTTGGTAGTTCTAAAAAAACCCATAAGTCGCCTTCGGTCGATTGGCATCTGAGTTGCGTCCTTATCGCGCGGCGAGTCGACTGAATTCGCGCGGCGAGATTGTCGTCTAACCAGCAACGGTCGCGTCGCTTTACAGCACGAGTACGTGCTCCACCTCTAGCTTTTTTTTGGAGGACCTTCGATGGAGTCGGACGGCCGCGCAGAATCATTTTTGGCGCCCGAGCGGTGGGCAATCGTGCTGGCTGGCGGCGAAGGACAGCGTCTGCGTCCGCTGTTGCGCGGCCTGGGCGTCTCCGATGCGCCTAAGCAGTTCTGCAGACTAATTGGCTCCGAGACGCTGCTCGAGCAGACCTGGCGGCGAGTCTCGCTGGCCGTACCCGCCTCGCAGACCCTGACAGTGCTCTGTCGTTCCCATGAGCAGCATTTCGCACCGTTTGTCGCCGGTCTATCGCCCTGGAACGTCGTCATCCAGCCGGACAACCGAGGAACGGCGCCGGCGCTGCTGTATGGCCTGCTACGAATTGCGCGGTTTGACCCCTCGGCCGTGGTGGCGCTGTTCCCGTCCGACCACTACGTGGAGGACGAGGTTCGTTTCATGGCCCGTGTGGAGCAGGCCTTTTGGGCGGTTGCTCGCGATCGGGAGCTGGCGGTGCTGCTCGGCATGAAACCGACAGAATTTCAGGAGGGATACGGTTGGATCGAGCCGGGCCATCCGGCGGGCGATCCGGAGCTTGAGATATTCAAAGTCCGCCGCTTCTGGGAGAAGCCGGAGCGTGAATTGGCCCGTACGCTGTTCCAATGCGGTTCGCTCTGGAACACTTTCGTGATCGTGGCACCTCTGCTCACTCTGATGACCCTGATAATGAAGGCGCTGCCGGAGCTGTACGCGGCTTTCGCTCGGATAGCGCCCCGGATGGGAACCTGGCGCGAAGTTCACGCCCTCGATGCACTCTATTCCGGGTTGGCATCGTATGACTTCTCGCACCAGGTGCTGGTGCAGCATCCGGAAATGCTCGCGGTGATGCCTCTGAGCAGCGTTGGATGGTGCGACCTGGGTGAACCTAACCGGCTATTCGAAGTTGCCGGCCGCCTGGCGGTCGCCCCTCACTGGGCGGGGAGAACGGCAGCCGCGGCGTCCGCAACAAAGCAGTGAGCCGACGCTAATCGTTGAGCGCGCCCGCGGCTAGTGTGGTATCCCGCAAACAAATTGACAAAATGGAATAGGTCATTCTGAGCGCCAGCGAAGAATCCGCAGCCGCCATCTTGCGGCTGCGATGGACTTCCTTCGGCGAGCCCAGCCAAATCGCGCGGCCAAGGAATGCTGCGCGGATCCTTCGACTCCGCTCGCAGACTCGCTGCGCTCAGAGTTTGTGAATTTTTTAACGCTCCGATTTCACGTCTTATTCTGAGCCATCAGCGAAGCGGCTTTCTTTTGCCGTCCTTCGCGCTTCGCACGTCATTCCGAACGAAGTGAGGAATCCGCCGAAGGCGGTTTTGCTTCACCCCGCAGCGGGGATTCCTCGCTGCGCTCGGAATGACAGGAAAAATTCACAGCCTCTCAGAATGACCGATTCCATTTTGTCAATTTACTTGCGGGACACCACACTAATTGGCGACCATCTGCTTCATCATGGCGCTTGCTACCTGGGCTTCGGGAGTTCCCCCGTGGTCATCGAGCACCTTCTGAAGCGTCAGCCTGGCGTCGACCGGGTCGTTGGTCTTGAGAAACGCCTGGGCTTCGCGCAAAAGCGCCGCGGGTGTGAAGCGTCCCTTTGGAAAGCGCAGCGCGACGTCGTTGAACTCGAGGATGGCACGGTCGTATTTTCCGCTTTCGTACAAGCCGTTGGCGGCAAAATACTCGGCGGGTTCGGAAAGCGGAGACTTGGGATACTTGTGCTGGAGCTGGTTCAGGTAGGTAAGCGCATGCCGATAATCGCCGCTCTGCATGTCAGCGAGGCCACGGCGGTAAAGAGCCGTACCCGGCGCGGAACTTGTACGGGCAGCGGCGGCTTCCCGCGCAAGCGACGCTCGCCAGTCGAAGTGAGGCACTGCGGCAGGACCAGGCGGTGACGCGGCGCTTCCCGCGGCCGAAGCCGAACCGCCCGCGCCGAGACTTGCCGGCGGGACGCCGCCACCGGGCGGCGTCGCAGCGGATTCGCCGCCTCCGGCAGGGCCGCCCGTTGCAGCGCCAGGAATAGGTGGTACCCCGCCCTGAAGTGCTTTTACCTCGTTCTCGAGAGCGCTTATCCTGCGATCGAGGTCCGCGTAGCGTTTGTCACCGGCTGGCGTGCCGCGCTGCAGTTCGTTGATTTGGTCCTGAAGCTGCGCGTTGCGAGCCTTGAGCGCGTCGATTTGCTGTTCGTCGTTGGCGATCATGCCCCGCAGCTCGAACTGGTTGCTGCTCAACTGGTCGACACCGGGATTTTGCGTTGTGCAGGCGGTTGCCAGCGCCACGGCGCCCAGGCACCCGAGGACTTTGAGAAGTACCGCAGACCGCCGCATTATTGACTGATCACGAAATGATCGCGCCGGTTCTGTGCCCAGCAACTTTCCGTATGTTCGGTGCAAAGCGGCAACTCCTTACCGTAGCTAATGGTAGAAATGCGGCCTCCGTTGATGCCGAGCGTTTCCAGATAGTCTTTGGCGGCCTGGGCACGCTTGGCGCCAAGCGCAATATTGTATTCTTCGGAACCGCGCTCGTCACAATGCCCTTCGATTTGCACACGGCTACTGGAGTTGTTCTGCAACCAGCGGGCATTGGACCGCAGGATCTCGCCGTCCTGTGGTTGAATCGTATAGTCGTTGAAGGCGAAATGAACGTCCTGGAGCGGCCCCGAGGTCCCCGCGCCAAGCGTTCCCTTCTGGAACTGCATCAGCGAGCTTTTGTTGCCGCCGATCCCCTGTTCCCCCAACCCGGCACCTTGTGTGCCGGCAGCGCCCGGCTGCTGCGTCTTGGTCGACGAGCATCCCGTACCCAACGCTAGCGCGAGGGATGCCATCGCGGCCACCCAAGCAGGCCGCCACCGCCTAACCGCCCAGCCACCATGACCACACAGGGTTTGTTTCATTCCCGTCATCCTCCGTCAGTCTCGAAATAATTTTGCCACTTTTGGCGCCGACCATCATCAGGTACAACTGATTTCGGCCGCCGCGGGTTGAGCTGAAGACCAGATAGCGTCCGTCAGGCGACCAGGCGGGATTGGTGTTCGAGCCCATCCCGTCGTCCAAGCGCACCGGCTCGCCGCCGGAGGCGGCTATGCGCTCGATGTTGAAGTGGCTGCCCTTGCGGGCCTGGTAGGCGATCCACTTGCCGTCGGGCGAAAGCGCCGCATTGGTGTTGTAATTGCCCCGGTAGGTGAGCCGCCGGGCCGCTCCTCCGTGAAGCCCCATCAGGTAAATCTGCGGCGTTCCGGAACGGTCCGACGTGAAGGCGATTTCGCTGCCGTCGTTAGAAAACGACGGGCCAACATTGATCGCCCGATTATTGGTGAGCGCTCGAATTCGTGCACCGGCTGTGTCGAGCAGGTAGAGGTTGGTCGCGCCGCCGCGCGTGATTGCGGCGGCAATGGTCCGGCCATCGGGCGCCAGGGTGCCTCCTACAATCTCGCCCAAGGAGCTGCTTATCCTCACTTCGCGCCGAGCCTGGAGGTTGGCCAGATAGAGTTCCGGATGTCCGGACTTGTACGAAAGATACAGGAGATGGCGTGCGCTTCGATCGAAGCTCGGGAAGAGGTTGATGGTTGGGTTGTTGGTGACGCGGAAGAGCGAGTGGCCATCGAGCGAGCTGACGTAGACTTCCTTGAAACGGCTCCCGCGAGTCGATACGTAGGCAAGCTTCGTATCGAAGGGGCCACGTTGGCCGGTAACCGCCTGCATGACGGCGTCGGCGAACCGCCGGGCCATCTCGCGCACGTCGCGCCGCTCGCCCGAAAACCGTTTGCCCATCATCCGCCGCTGCTGCCCGACGTCGAAAAGCATCGCCGTGAGCGTGACCTTGCCGTCGCGCTGTTCAACGCCGCCCTTGACCAGGAACGTGGCGTTGATCGAGCTCCAGTCGGCAAAGTTGAACTGCCCGAGGTCATAGCCCGTGGCCTGCGAATCTTCGACATAAGCGTGCGGATTGATGACTCGGAACAGCCCCGATAGCGTAAGGTCGCGCCGCAGCGTGTCCACAAAGGCCGCAGAGAGCCCTTGCTGGGAGTCGCCACCGAGGTTCTTGAGGCCGGGAATCGCAATCGGCGAGGTGGTAGTCCCCGGTCCGATTATTCTCATCGAGATCTGGGCGTTGGCCGCTCCAGCCAGGAACAGGGCCGTTAGCAGTTGCGCGAGTAAAAGGCGCCAGGCGTTGTTCTTCATCGTTCCTCGTTTGGCGGTTCTCACAGAGATCGCAAGGTTACGCGCGGGACGCCCACGGCTTGACGCCGTGCGCCGACAAGAGCCGGATTCACCAGGAGTTTGGCGCTGCTTCAGGACTTGAGCTCCCCGAGCTTGAACAGTGCTTCGACTCCCTGTCCGAACTGGGACCTGTACTTTTCCGGAGGCGGCGGAAAGGGAGCAGCAAGGCGGATGGCGCGCACCACCGAATCGTCGAAGGCTGCGTCGTGCGAGCTGTGGGTCACCTTGACGCCGAGCAGTTTGCCGTCGGGACCGATGGCGAACAGTGCCGTGGTCGTCAGGTCGGAGTTCCCGCCGCCGAAACTCCAGGCCTTCTTTATCCTGTCTTGCACCGTTCGATAGTAGACCAGAAATTCCGGGTCTTGTTGAACTCCCATGCTGCCGGTTCCTTCGCCGGTGCCGTAGCCGCTTCCCTCGGTTGCGGTATTGGCGACTACTGGACCGTGCGTCTCTGGCTGGTTTTTTTCAGCCTCGGAACGCTTGCGGGCAAGGTGCTCCGCGAGAAGCTGCTCGCGGAGTTTTGCGAGTTGCTCTTTAACGTTTGGCGTCGGTTCGGCGCGCGCCATCATGACGCTGCGGGTTGCCTTGGGATGCGGCTTGGGAGTCGCTTTGGGACGCGCGATTTGGTGCGGCCGGGCTGTTGGGCGCGGCGTCGGATGTTGCGTAGCCGCGGCTCCATGGCGGTTTCGCGGCGTCGGGCGGACGGTTGGCCGCGGACGCCGGGCCGGTGTTGGAGTCGGCGACGGGGTAGCGGTCCGCCGAGTGTGTGTGTTGAGAGCGATGGCGTTTCGGTCGTGATCCGGCTCCAGAGGCTTCGGATGAGTCAGGGGTTCGGGCGGTTTCCGAGTCTTGGTCACGTGACGTTGCGGCGCCGGCCGCTTACGGCGGCCTGAAAGTGGCGGCAATCGGGTGCCCAGGTCACCGGCAGGAATGTTGTCCACGATCTTAACCGTGTAGGCAGGTGGAGATATCTCCTGCGAGGAGAGCAAGCTGGGAAAGATGAAAAAAATCCCATAGAGCAGCACCGCGTGAGCTAGCGCAGAGAGTCCAATCGCGGCTATGTAACCAGAACGTGGCGGCCGCTCCCTGTCCCTAGGGCCCGCTTCTGCCACTTTCGTGCTCGTCCGTTGACGTGAATCGTTTGACGTCCGACGCCATCTCCGTCACCAGTCCAACGTTGGCGATCCCTGACGCCTTGATCGCCGCCATCGTGCGCACCACCTCGCCGTACGGCACCCTCGCATCGGCGCGAAGAAAGACCTGCCGGTCCGGACGCTCCCGCGCTATGGCGCCGAGTTTGTCGGCCAGTTCGTCGGCGCTCATCTTCGTATCGTTGAGGTAGATGTCGCCGCGCCGCGTTATCGAGACGACGAACTGCTCCTCCTTGCCGGGCAGAGCTGCTGCTTTAACCCGGGGCAGGTTAACCTCAACCCCTTGCTGCAGGATTGGAGCCGTCACCATAAAGATGACCAGCAGCACCAGCATCACGTCGACCAGCGGCGTAACGTTTATCTGCGAAACCAGGCTTCCGCGCTGCTGTCCCGAGTCGAGTGCCATTGCGGTTGCTCGCTAGCGCTAAGAGAGGAAATGGCGCTCGGCGATGTTGAGGAACTCCGAAGTGAAGTTGCTCATATCGGTCGCCAGTACGCGTACCCGCGCGGTAAGGTAATTATAGAACATCTGCGCCGGGATTGCGGCTACCAGGCCCACGGCGGTCGTGATCAATGCCTCGGCTATACCTGGTGCAACCGCCTGAATATTAGAGGTGTGAGCCGCGGAAAGCCCCAGAAAAGCCGTCATGATCCCCCAAACCGTGCCGAACAGCCCGATGAACGGGCAGGTCGAGCCGGTGGTGGCCAGGAAAGTGATGCCGGCTTCGAGCTTGGTGAGCTCGACGTTCTCGGCCCGTTTCATAGCGCGGGTTACATTGTCAACGCCGCCTAGGTCGGTCGAAAACCCTGCCTCGGCACCCACCGCCTGGCGCTTGGCCCGGGTGAGCTGGAGAAGCTCCTGGTAGCCAGCGCGAAAGACCTGGGCGATCGGACTGTGCATCAAACCCACGCTGGCGGTATGGATGGTCGCCAGATTCTTGGATTCCCAGAAAATCGTTATGAAGCGCTCCGACTCCCGCCGGGCGCGGGAAATCTGTCCGAGTTTATAGAGGATGATCCCCCAACTCCCGACCGAAAACGCCACTAGCGTCCAGAGCACGACCTGGACCACCGGTCCCGTACCGAACACTATGTCGGCAACCCCAAGGCCGCCCGTATTAAGCCCCTGAAACATCGATTCGCACGCGTCAAAAGCGCGTTTATTATAAGGCCACCGGTAAAGGCGAATAAACCCCCGGCCAAAACCTCTTGCATCCCCGCTCTCTGGCAAGTTGAGTTTGCTGTGCTAGCTTGAAGCTGGCAGTTTCGGTCGCAACAAGGAGGGGGTTGCAGTGCCCGCCAGAATCGCAATCAACGGATTTGGCCGTATAGGCCGAATGTTTTTGAGGGCTGCGCTAGGGCGCCAGGAACTCAAAGTGGTGGCGGTGAACGACATCACCAGCACCCAAACGCTCGCCCATCTCCTGAAGTACGATTCGGTCCACAGGCGGCTCGCCAACCAGGTCAGGGTCGAGGACAGCCGAATTGTAGTCGACGAGGAGCAGATCGAGGTTCTCTCCGAGCGCGACCCTGCCAAGCTTCCGTGGTCGAAGCTCGGCGTCGATATCGTGATCGAGTCCACGGGTAAATTCACCGCCCGCGACAAGTGTGCAGTTCATCTGCAAGGTGGCGCGCGCAAGGTGATTGTCAGCGCTCCCGGCGAAAACAGTGACGTAACCCTGTGCATGGGCGTCAACGAAGACGCTTACGACCCGCGCCGCCACGACGTAATCTCCAACGCCTCCTGCACCACCAACTGCCTTGCGCCAGTGGCCAAAGTGCTGCATCAGCGCTTCGGCATAGACCACGGGCTGATGACCACGGTGCACTCCTATACGTCGGACCAGGTACTGCTCGACGCACCTCATCGCGACCTGCGCCGCGCTCGCGCCGCGGCGCTCTCGATGGTGCCGACGTCGACCGGCGCGGCGCGCGCTATCGGCCTGGTTCTGCCCGAGTTGAAGGGGCGGCTCGACGGGATTGCGATCCGGGTGCCGACCTCCAATGTGTCAATCGTGGATCTTGCCGTGACTCTCGAGCGCGACGCCGACGAAAAGCAAATTAACGCTGCCATGAAAGAGGCTGCCGAAGGCGAACTGAAGGGGATTCTTGCCTATTGCGAAGAGCCGCTGGTGTCGAGCGATTTCAACGGCGATTCCCACTCTTCCATCTTTGACGCCCCGCTTACCAAGGTGATGAATCGGCGGATGGCCAAGGTTTTCTCCTGGTACGACAACGAGTGGGGTTATTCCTGCCGGCTGGCCGACGTGGCCGCTTTCGCTGCCGCCCGGCTCTGAAAACGAAAACCAGGAAACCGCAGGTGGCCAAGTAAGATGGCTATGATACCGCTCAACAGCCTCGTCCTTTCGGGTAAACGGGTGCTGGTTCGATGCGATTTCAACGTTCCGCTTAAAAGCGGGGCCATAGCCGACCCGGCACGCATCGACGCGAGCATGGATACGATCCGTTACATTCTGGGCCAGGGCGGATGTGCCGTGCTGTGCTCGCACCTGGGCCGCCCCAAGGAGCGCAGCCCCGAACTCAGCTTGCGTCCCGTCGCCCAATACCTCTCGACGATGCTGGGACTTAAGGTCGCACTTGCGCCCGACTGCGTTGGCGAAGTTACGCTAGCAAAAATCGAAAGCCTTGCGCCCGGAGAAGCCCTGCTCCTGGAAAACCTGCGGTTTCACCCCGAGGAGGAGAAAAACGACGCCGACTTCGCCCATGAGCTGGCGCGCGGCAAGCAGGTCTACGTCAACGACGCTTTCGGCACGGCCCACCGGGCGCACGCCTCGACGGTGGGCGTGGTGCGGTTCGTCGCGCAGCGCGCGCCGGGCTTTCTGATGATGCGGGAGCTCGAGGCGCTGCGGAGCTTCACCCAGAACCCTTCGCGTCCCTACGTTGCGATTTTGGGCGGGGCAAAGGTGTCCGACAAGATTGCGCTCCTGAAGAACCTGGTTACCAAAGTCGATACGTTGCTCATCGGCGGCGCTATGGCCTATACGTTTTTGCGAGCGCAGGGAAAACCGGTGGGTAATTCGCGCGTCGAGGAGGACAAAATCGCCGTCGCGGGCGAGTTGCTGGCCGAAGCGGCGCGCCGCAGCGTCACCGTCGCGCTTCCCATCGATCATGTCGTGGCCAATTCGCCCGACGACGAAGCAAGCGCCCGGGTAGTGGATGAGATCGCCGACGGGCTGATGGGGCTGGATATCGGCCCGCGCACCGTGGCAGCCTTTATCGCCGCCGTGAGCGAGTCACGCACCGCCATTTGGAACGGCCCACTGGGTTACTTCGAGCGTCCCGCTTTCTCACAGGGGACGCTGAAAGTTGGCGAGGCGCTGGCAGGGAGGTCCGAAACGCGCAGCCTCATTGGAGGCGGTGACACGGCGGCAGCGCTGTCCGGAAAGCCCTGGTCGCATAATTTCACTCACGTCTCTACCGGAGGCGGCGCGACACTCGAATACCTGGAGGGCCGCGAGCTTCCCGGAGTCAAGGCGCTCGAGGTGTAAGCGGCCGGGCACGCGCCGGCTGCGCTCGTTTCATGCGGAAAAAACTTATCGCCGGCAACTGGAAGATGAACCTAACGGCCGACGAAGGCCGGGCCTTGGCGCTTGCCCTAAGGTCGCAGATCGAGCCCGACGCGCCGGTCTTGCTCAGGGACCGTGAAGTGATGGTGGCGCCGCCGTTCGTCGCCATTCCGGCTGTCGCGCAAGCGCTCGCCGGATCGCCGATCGCGCTGGGCGCTCAAAACGTCCACTACGAAGAACGCGGCGCTTTCACGGGCGAGGTGTCGGCGCCGATGCTGCTTCCTTTCGGCGTCAAGTTCGTGATTCTCGGCCATTCCGAGCGGCGCCATATTTTCGATGAAGATGACGCGCTCATCGCCCGCAAGGTAGGAGCCGCTCTGAGCCACGGGCTCACACCGATTCTGTGCGTGGGCGAGACCGCACAGGAGCATGACGAGGGCCGCGCGCTCGAGGTTGTGCTCGGGCAGCTCGATCGTGGCCTGGAAGGAACTGCAAGCGCCGCAGCCCTCGATGGCCGGATGGCCATCGCTTACGAGCCGGTATGGGCGATCGGTACAGGACGGAACGCCTCGCCGGAAGACGCCGAAGCCGTCCATCGCGCGATACGAGCCCGGCTTGCAGAACGTCTTGGTCGCGAAGCAGCAGCGATAACGCGAATCCTTTACGGGGGCAGCGTCACGCCGCAAAACGTTGACGTCCTGGCCGGCCGGCCCGATATTGACGGGGTGCTGGTTGGCGGGGCAAGCTTGAAAGCCGACTCCTTTGCGCGGATTATCAGGGCGCGCACCGGATAGGCTCAACTAATGGTTTCGGCAGTCATAACGATACACATATTGGTTTGCATCTCGCTGGTAATCGTTGTTCTTCTTCAGCAGGGCAAGGGGGCGGATATTGGCGCCGTCTTCGGTGGCTCGAGTCAGACCGTTTTCGGTTCCAGCGGCGCCGGCAATTTGCTGACCCGGGTTACAAGCGCCCTGGCTGCAATCTTTTTTTTGACCTCGATGTTTCTGGCTTACGCGTCGGCGCGCCATGTGTCAGGCAGTATCTTCGACCGTAACATACCGATGAGTTCCACCAGCCAACCGGGCCGGCCCGGTTCCTCGGCGCCTCATGCCGCAGCGCCGGCACCCGCGCCCAAGGCGCCGATTGCGGGTGGTGCGAAGAGCAGCGGGCCGAAGAGCGCCAGGTGAGCCGCAGAGCCTTCGGACAAACATTTGGCTTAGCACGTGCGTCGGATTGCGAGGGTGGTGGAACAGGCAGACACGCGAGTTTGAGGGGCTCGTGGTAGAAATACCGTGCGGGTTCAAGTCCCGCCCCTCGCACCAACTGTCCGGAGCAGTATCGCCCGAAACACTGAGCCCGATTCTGGAAACTGGAGCCGCTTCGAATTGCTGAGGACTTCGGCAGGATTTTCCGGATAATGAGCAAACACGGCCACGGTGGCGCCCGTCATGAACGGTTTGACCCGGCTCGGGCCGCCATGCTTGATGACCCGGAGCGCTTGGAGGCGCTTCCTCCGCAAACGCTCTTCAGCCTGCTTGACGCCCCTGCCGGCGCGCGCGTCGTCGACTTCGGTGCCGGAACAGGCACCTACGCTATCGAACTTGCTCGACAACGCTCCGACCTGGACGTTGTAGCGCTCGACGCCGAGCCGCGGATGCTCGATCTTTTGCGGGCCAAGCCCGCAGCCGCGGCCCTCGCCAATCTGCGGCCCGTATCAAGTGAAGCACTGCCCTCGCTGCGCGGTACGGCTGAGCGCGTGCTGGCAATCAACGTCCTGCACGAGCTGGACGACGACGCGATGCGCGACCTGGTAGGATTGCTCAAGGCAGGTGGAAAGGCGCTGTTCGCCGACTGGCGCGGCGATATCGACCGCCCTACCGGCCCGCCGCGCGACAAGGTCTACACGCCGGCCGAGGCACGTGAACGGCTGGCGCGCTTCAGCCTGGAAATCGAGGCCGAAACTCTACTCGTTTATCATTATGCGATCGTTGCCTCGCTGAAGTCCGCTGCCTAGCGCGCGTCCGCTGCCGGTCATAGCTCGCCACTGGCGAATAAGTCCCCCATCAGGGACAATCATCGGTGAACGTGGCAATTACAACGGCTTGTTGAGCCCACGAATCACCCTTTCGGTAAATTCCGTATGATGCCGTCGATTGACTTCGCCCTTGCGCCATTTCTGGTCATCTGGGAAACAACCCAGGCTTGCGACCTCGCCTGCAGTCATTGCCGAGCTAGTGCCCAACCGTTACGCCATCCTGGCGAGCTGACCACCGAGCAGGGCGTCAAGCTGCTGGCCGAAGCTGCTGCGATGGGCACTCCGGTATTCATCCTGAGCGGCGGCGACCCGCTAAAACGTCCCGATCTGTTCGAGCTGGTAGCCGAGGGCAAGCGGCTTGGTCTGCGCATGGGGACGATTCCCGCGGCAACCCCCGCTCTGAACCGCACCGTAGTGCGCCGGTTGAAGGAGGCTGGGCTCGATCAGATGGCCCTGAGCCTCGACTATCCGCACGCCGAGCTTCATGATCGCTTCCGCGGGGTTCCCGGCGCTTTCAGCCTTACCCTGGCGGCGGCCCAGTGGGCGCACGAGAACAGCCTGCCCCTGCAAATCAACACGACCCTTCATGCCGGTTCGGTCGAGTTTTTGCCCGAGATGGCCGCCTTGGTTGAGCGCCTGGAAGCGGTCTTCTGGGAAGTGTTCTTCCTGGTTCCGGTCGGTAGGGGCGAGTCCTTGAACGGGATCGCGGCGCGCCAGTGCGAGGAGCTGTTCGCTATCCTGTACGAGGTTCAGAAAAAGTCGCGTTTTATTGTCAAGGTAACCGAGGCGCCGCACTATCGCCGCTATGTCGCGCAACGCGAGGCGGAAAACACGGGCGCGCGGCCCCTGGCCGGAGCCGGCAGGGTGGCGATGCCCGCGATGCTGCGGCGGTCCGAGGGACCGGGGCACACCGTCGGGCTTGCGCCTCACGGCGTCAACGCGGGCAATGGGTTTGTCTTCGTCTCGCACCTGGGCGAGGTCTATCCGAGCGGTTTCCTGCCTCTTCAGGCGGGAGATGTGCGCTCGCAGAGCCTGATCGAGATCTACCGCGACTCCCCGCTCCTGCGCACGCTGCGCGATCCCGCCACGCTACGCGGCCGGTGCGGCCGCTGCGAGTATCGTTCCATCTGCGGCGGCTCGCGCTCGCGCGCCTATGCTTTGACCGGTGACTTTCGCGCCACCGATCCGTGGTGCAATTATCAGCCGGCCCGCGCCGTAGCCTAATCGGCTGGCGCGGGGTAGGGCTCAGGCGTCCAGCTTGAGTATGCGCCGCGCGTTGTCGAGCAGGATCTTCGGGCGGACTTCGTCGCGAAAGCCGGCCGCCTCGAAATCCTTGAGCCAGCGTTCCGGACTGATAACCGGGAAGTCCGAGCCGAACATCACTTTCTCCTGAAGCAACGTGTTCGCGTATTGGATGAGCGCGGGCGAAAAATATTTGGGCGACCAGCCCGAGAGATCGATGAACACGTTGGCCTTGTGCAGGCATATCGACAGCATCTCGTCCTGCCAGGGCCACGAGGGATGCGCGCCGATAATGGTAAGCCTCGGAAAATCCGCCGCAACGTCATCCAGGTGTATGGGCCGCCCATGCTTAAGCCGGAGAGCCGGCCCGCCCGGTCCAGCCGAAGTGATCGCGGTGTGCCCCGTGTGAAAGATCACCGGAATGCCTAGTTCCTGCGCTTTCTCCCACAGCGGGTAAAAAGCTCGGTCGTCGGGAAAGAAGCCTTGCGTGATGGGTTGAAGCTTTAGACCGCGCAGGCCGAGCTGCGTGATCGCCCGCTCCAGTTCCAGAACGGCCATCCGGCCCTTATGCGGGTCAACGCTCGCCCAGCCGAGAAACACGTCGGGATATTTCTCCTGGACGCCGGCCACATAATCATTGCCGTCGAAGGCCGAACCCGACACCGTTTCGGAATCGACGCCGAACGTCACGGCGAGCAGCTCCATGCGCCGGTACAGTTCCACCATCTCCTCGACCGTGCCGCGCTGCACCGCACCCTGGACGTGACGTGCCACCTGCATGTTGCTCGCTGAAACCACCTGGCCCGGACGGCGCGGCACGTGCGTGTGAACGTCGATAGCGCGAATCGTGCGGCCTTTGTATTCGAAGCCCATTTCCTTCCTCCGCTTTAATTGGCGCGCTCGGACCTCAGCCTGGCTGGTGTCCGGCTTGCGAAAAACTCCGTGTAATGTACCCCTTCACGCGCCAATCGGCGACCGCTCGTCGATAGCGAACCCGGCGAGGCATTAAACCGTTTGACAAATCCGGCTTTATGAACTAACGCCTTGGGCAATCGGCGCGGGAGGGGTGCCAGGCGCCGGTTAAGACGGGGGAATCAGTCGTTCCGTGGTTGTGCGAGGCGCAGCGGTATAAGGCGCCTTGATAACACTTGACAGAAAAGGAGCTGCGCCGGGGATGCGCGGACCGCGCGTATCGAGAAGTTGCGCGCCCGCTGGTTTGGACGGCGGGCGTGCCCATAAGGCGCCGCTAATTCAACAACCGAAATAATCGAGTGACAAGCTGGAGTATTCGCTTATGCTGGCAAAGAAGGTGAATTTGTCTCGCGAGCAACTGCTTGACCCCGGCGCGGCGAATTGGAAGGTCGCGTCGGCGGAGAACGCCGAGTTGCAGCCGACGCCCGCGCCCCTGATTCCTTCCGCTTACGTGGTCAACGCCTGGAAAGGGAAACAGTTTGGCAAGGTCAAGGCGGTAACAGTCCGCGCTCTGCATAACAGCGACGAGGTATTTTTTCGTCTCGAGTGGCACGACCCCACTCAGAATTTGGTGGAGTCTGCGGATGCCAATGTCTATCCCGACGCCGCCGCACTCTTGTTTCCGCTGAAGGGAGACGCCCCCTTGATGGTCATGGGAACAGCGGACCAGCCGGTAACCGCATGGTATTGGCGGGCCGATTTCAAAGGCAAGGCGCAAAACGACATCGCCCAAGGACTTGGGACCACGCGGATTACACCCAGTGATATTTCAGCCCAGGGCCAGTGGCATGATGGAGTCTGGCACCTGGTATTGGCACGCCGCCTGCGCGTACGGGATTCTGCCACTCAGGTCGAGTTCACGGTCGGCCAGACGTCAAAGATTGCCTTTGCCGTCTGGGATGGTCAAAACGGCGAGCGCAACGGCATTAAAGCCTACTCCCCTCACTGGCATGAGCTGATGCTCGCCCCGTGAAGCGGGCTTGCAGCCTCGTCATGCCAAATGCGAAAGGCGCACATAACAGCGAGCAGGAGGAGTTTCCATGTCCCAGAGCGGCAATGATGCACGAATGATCGGGCGGGTCTCCGACGGTAAGATTGTCCAGCCCAAGCGCCAGTTGGCGATGGTCTTCGACCTGAACAAGTGTCTCGGGTGTCAGACCTGTACGATAGCCTGCAAGCGGCTGTGGACGCGGAACGCCGGCCAGGAACAGATGTGGTGGGCGACGGTCAATACTGCCCCCGGCCGCGGCACGCCCAAGGACTGGGAAAAGATGGGCGGCGGCTTCAACGCCAACGGTCAGGCTCAGCCGGGCAAGCTGCCCACAGACGGCGAGTTCGGCGAGGCCTGGAAGTTCAATTATCGAGAGGTCTTTTACGATGGGAAAGGCGAGAGCGCGGTCCTCACACCAGACCCGGCACCGCAATGGGGGCCGAACTGGGACGAAGACATGGGCGCTGGTGAGTATCCGAATTCCTATTTTTTCTACCTGCCCCGAATCTGCAATCACTGCACCCATCCGGCATGCTTGAACGCGTGTCCGCGCAGCGCTATCTCCAAGCGTCCCGAGGACGGGATAGTGCTAATCGATCAGG
>JAJYVB010000291.1 GCA_021792265.1 Deltaproteobacteria bacterium
AGCGAGGCCGAACGTGACGAGATCCTTAGGATCGCCAACGAGCCGCGTTTTGCCGAGCTCCCACCGGCGCGCATCGTGCCGATGCTGGCCGACGAAGGGGTCTATGTGGCCAGCGAATCGAGCTTCAGCCGCGTGCTCAGGGCCCATGGACAGACTCGGCATCGGGGCCGCGCCAAAGCGCCCCAGCGGATCCGCCCACCGAGCACGCATGTGGCCACCGCGCCGCGGCAGGTCTTTTGCTGGGACATGACGTACCTGCCTGCGACGGTAATGGGTCGTTGGTTCTATCTGTACCTGATCCTGGACCTGTACAGCCGCAAGATCGTCGGCTTCGAGGTCCACGAGAGCGACGACTCCGAGCATGCGGTGAACCTGCTGCGGCGAACGGCCCTCGCCGAGGACTTGCACACGCTGGACTACAAGCCCGTGCTGCATGGGGATAACGGCGCGACGCTCAAGGCGACCACGGTGCTGGCGATGATGCATTGGCTGGGCCTGAGAGCCTCCTACTCCCGCCCGCGCGTCAGCGACGACAACGCCTTCGTCGAAGCGCTGTTCCGCACCGCGAAGTACCGGCCGCAGTTCCCGGCGAAGGGCTTCGCGGATCTCGAACAGGCACGCCGGTGGGCGAGCTCATTCGTGCAGTGGTACAACCACGATCACCGCCACAGTGCCATCCGCTACGTCAGCCCGGCGCAACGACATGCCGGAGAGGACCGGGACGTCCTGCGGGCCCGCCATGCGCTCTACCAGCAGGCACGGGCAGAAAACCCGCGGCGCTGGGCACGGCATACCCGCAACTGGAATCCGATCACCGTCGTCACCCTCAATCCCGAACGCGACGCAGTGATCAAGGCGGCGACCGAGAACCCTCAGAACTCGAAGTCCGCCGCATGAAACGGGCGACAACTACCTTGACATGCACCGCCGGACCGTCATCGCTTCCAGCCTGGCCTCGTTCCCGTCACGCTGTCCCCTGCAAGCACGGGGATACCGGGGTGCTTACACCCAAATAGCCGGAAAATACGGCTCAGCTCGCAAGAAACTCGCGCGTCGCGACGGCCACTTCGGCATTGAAAGAGCTGAGGGTGACTGCAGTTGCGCCACCATCCACCGCAAGCGAGACCCCGGTAATAAACGCCGATGCATCGCTCGCTAGAAATAACGCGGCCTCGGCGACGTCGCGCGGAAAACCGACGCGCCCGATCGGATGAACCTTTGCGAAGCGCTGCGTAAGGAACCTCAGGAACTCGTCCGCGCGGGTTTTGGGCACCCCGAGCGCCGAGGCCATGATCGGCGTCATAATGACCCCTGGGCAGATTGCATTGGACCGGATGCCAAACGGAGCGAGTTCGGCCGTCGCTTGTCTCATAATTCCGATGACCGCATGCTTGGCGATCGTATAGGCTGCGCCGGACCAACCACCCTGGAAGCTAGCGGCGCTTGCGGTCGATATAATGGCGCCGCCGCCGCCCTGCTTCCTAAATTGACGGGCCGCATGCTGATGGCCCGATAGAACCGAGTGCGTCAGAAGCGCCAAAGCCCTGTCGAAACCGCCCCGCGAAAGATCAATCAGGGCTGAAAAATCCCCGCCAGCTCCGGCGTTGTTGAACATCACGTCCAACCTACCGAAACGTTCGACTGCAGCTTCGACCAGAGACGCAACCGCCCCATCGTCGGTCACGTCGGCGCGAACGTACAGGACTTGTTGCAGAAACCGCTGCTGCAACGCCGTCCCGAGGCCGTCTTGGATGTCTCCCACGACGATGCACGCTCCCTCCTCGACGAAGAGTTCGACCGTAGCCAGCCCAATCCCACTCACGCCACCGGTAATCACTACAACTTTGCCCGTCAGCTTGCCAGCCATGCGCTTCCCCCCGAGTCGAGCACTCTCGATTTGAGACAAGGAGACTCGGCCCGGAGCTCTTAGACTCTCTCGGAACCCCTCCGATGCCTATGTCACCAAGCCGGCCTCGCGCTTCCAGCAAGAGGCGCCCTGAGTACCTCCATCATACGGTCGCACGCAGCTACCGATTCTGTAGCTGTTGCTCGACTGGCGTAACAACAGAGGGATTCGGCTCAAATCCCATCGTCAGCACCCAGCCGCGCTCGCGATCGAGCTGTACTTTTGAGCTGTCGAGAACCAGGCGCCTGATCGCTGCCAAACTTGCAGGCCTGGCATCTCCGTAGGCCGACTGAATTAGCTCGCCCACAGTCTGGCGGAGTTCGAATATCGCACCTTCGAGCTCCGCCGGTTCTGCTTTCGCGCGTTTCAGTACGTCGGCTCCCGCGGCAACACTTGTGGCAAGATTGGCCGCCGCCTCTCCAGTGGCCCTGCCGCCTTCGGACCGTGTCAGTAGAGCGCGGGCCAGCCCCAAATAACGGTCGAGCTCGTCGCGATCGTAGCGGAACATTAGCGGTAGTCGCTGGACCACGAACTGCAGGGTAGCGATAGCCAACCGCGCCTGTTCCTGCGCCATCTTGTTTCCAGGATCCACGGCGGGAAGCACGATGTCCTGCATTGCTTTGATGACCGCTGCCAGCTGGATAGTCGGGCGGATATCCATGTCAGGCCACCTCCTCCAATATTTCCCGCAGCTCCTCTTGGATCGAGTAGCCCAAGGCCATGATCCACGCAAGAACCAAGTCCTGATGCGTCTTGCCACCGCGCACCGCCCGGTAACCGGTGCCAAGCAGGAGCACCGCCGCTCGAAAAGCGTAAAAAACATGGAAATATTTTATTTTCTTGATCTCAACGGTCAACCCCGACGCCTTTTCGTAGGCTTCGAAGAATGCTTCTGCCGGCATCATCCCGTTGACCAGAAACGTTTTCCCGTCCTCGGCAAAATGACCGAGGACGCGCATACTGGCGAATGCCAAATCTTCGTGCCTGTCGCCCAAGTGGGCAAGCTCCCAATCCAGCCATGCGGAAATCCGACTCTCGTGCTCCGTATAAAGGAAGTTGCCGGCGCGATAATCACCGTGGATCATCGACAGTCGATCAGTGGATGGCATGTTCTCCCTCAACCAGGCTAACGCCAGTCGAAGCAGCGGCACATCCTCATTGCCGTCCTCTTCCCATACTCTTGCCCACCAATTAAGTTGCCATTCAGTTGGCTGCGTTCCCAATGACGGCGTCGCAAAGGCTGAGCCCTCCATTTTTTTCCCCCAGTCCCACAAATGCAGTTTGGCTAAATGGCCAACGAATTGCGGGGCAAGCAGCGCCCGCACCGGCGATCCAAAATTGATTCCCAGGCCGCTGACGTTGCTGACGGCTCCAGTCGGCTTTACGACACCTTCCACGAATCCGTAAATGATGGCCGGATATGGAAAGTAGTCGCCATAAGGATCTGCCCAAAATGTTGGCGGGACCGGTAGAACCCCGTCAAGAGCACTCAATAGCTGAAACTCGCGCAGCCGACTGGTCTCGACAATGGATTCTGCAGGCTCCATCCGCACCACCATGTCGGTTAGAATGCGGCCGATGCCCGGCCGGTTCCAGGACAGCTTGAATCGCATTTGCAATTTCGAGGCGCCCCCGCTCAGCCAAGTGGGGTCAAGAATCTCGAACGCACCCTCAACCTTGGCTTCCAGCAATGCCTGCAGACTTTTACTGAGGGCATCCAGCCCGATTGGAGAATAGCTCCCTCCAGCCCTCAGAGTTAGTTTGCGGGTCAACACCCGATCAATTTCTGGCTCGATCGGAAACCGCCGCCGCAAGCTTTCGATCCACTCCGGGGACGGCCTATTCTTGTCTATGGGTACCTTGCTCACTCTCGTCAATTGCCCCCTCCAAAAATCTCTCGCCTCGGTTTATCTGACGTCCACCACTGCGTTACGACCCGAGCACCTTCGCGGTTGCGCCCTGGCGGACCAACGCCTTGACCGCGGCCTCTTCTGAGGCCTCGTATTGGGTCAGCGCTTCCAATAAGCTCATCTTCATATCAGCGTCCTTGCCA
>JAJYVB010000292.1 GCA_021792265.1 Deltaproteobacteria bacterium
AGAAAGTCCATCGCAGCCGCAAGGATGGCGGCTGCGGATTCTTCGCTGGCGCTCAGAATGACCGATTCCATTTTGTCAATTTATTTGCGGGACACCACACTAGCACGGGTCGCTCAATCAAATTCGTGGCTCCGCGGCCCGCCCGCTGCACCTCAGCGACCGCAGGGCGTATGCTGGAGGACACGTCAGGACGGGAAATCTTCTATGCCACCCATTAAGGTCACGATTCCAGGATTTGTCGACTACGATAACGAAGCGCCCATCGTAATCCTTGGCCCAAACGGCTCCGGCAAGACTCGGCTCGCACAGAAAATCGCACAGAGCAACCAAGTCAGCGCCATTGGCGCGCAACGGCGCACTTGGGTGCAAGATAGTCTTCCTGTTCAGGAGGAAGGTGTACTGCGAGGTCACGTAGCGAACCAGCTGAACAGCTGGCGCCAGAATGCGTGGCGAGCTACTGAAGAAATTGACTTCGTGTTGTCAAGGTTAATTCAAGAACACACAGATTTACTTACAAAGAGAAATGAGGAGGCGATTGCGTCGAATTCGAGGCTTGAACCGTTGAAAGATGCCAAGCTCATCTTGCTGCAAGAGCTTTGGAACAGGCTGTTTCCCGGGCGCAAGCTTGAGATCGGCGGATTCTTCCCCAAGGTCAAGCGTTTAGACGGTGCTGAGTCAGCCCCGTCATACAATTTGCGACAGATGAGCGACGGCGAAAGAACCGCCCTTTATATGGCCGCCCGGGTGTTAACGGCTGAACAGCCGGTGATTCTCGTAGACGAACCTGAACTGCACATGCACAGTAGGCTTGCTGTCCAGTTCTGGGATGAAGCGCAGAGATTACGCCAGGACTGCAGATTTGTATACATAACCCACGATTTGGCCTTTACGCTGTCTCGCCGAGGCGCAAGAGTTCTCATTGCCAAGACCGACCAACAGACAGAAAACATTTTGGTCCACGGGCTTCCGTCATCAGTTGCGGCCGAGGTCCTAGGTGCCGCCACATTGCCCTTTCACGCTAAGCGCATCTTTTTCTTCGAAGGCGAAAAAGGAAAGGGTTTCGCCAGCGAGTTCTTTGCGGCTTGGTTCGACGGCAACGAAACGTTTGCAGTTCCGGCTGGCGACCGCAATGCAGTTTGTTCTGCCGTCTCCGGCCTAAAGACAGTAGGAATAGTTGCAGCCGATATTATCGGACTCGTCGACCGAGATTACTATTCAGATGACGTTCTCAACGCGACCCCGGCCGGCGTGAACGTCCTTCCCGTACACGAGATCGAGAGCGTTCTCTGTGATTCCAAAGTGATCGATGCGCTAGCCGCCCATCTTGGCAAAACCTCAAACGATGTGCAGAGCCAATTTCTCGACCGCGTGCAGAAGGCGTTTAACGGGCAGACGCTGAACAACGTCGTTGCATGCCGCGTTCGTGCCCGCATCGGGGACCTTATGAATCGCGCATTTGACGCCGCACAGATTGTTTCAGACAGCGGCGAAACGGCCACGAACCACGGCAAGACGCTCGCCGGATTGGACCTTCCAGCCAAAACATTAGAAATGTTTCGAGAGGAAAATCAACGCGTGGTGGATGCGCTGAGCGCGGGCGGGGCAAACATGCTCGCAATCCTACCTGGGAAGCATCTCCTTAGCATTCTTGCGAACGTTTTGGGGTTCGGCAATACGTCCAAGTTAACCAGTTTGCTTATAACCTCGCTGAATCGAAGGGGATTGAAGGCGGGCGACCCGCTACTTCTCCTCCGCTTGAAGCTCGAAGCGGCGCTAGCCGCATATTTACCCTCGCGAAGGGTCCAAGCGACCTGACGGGCATAACGCCTGGTCTTCGCCCCGAAAACTCTGCCATGACGAGGTAGAGTCCGTCACGCGGCGACGCGCCCACGGAAGGATACCGACCGGCGGTCCCGAGCTTAAGCCCGGAGCCTGTTGAGCCGAAAATGGCACCTATTTGGCACTGAGGGTTGTGCGCCGCCAAAATACCTGAGCGTCCCCGACGGGATTTGAACCCGTGTTACCGACGTGAAAGGCCGGTGTCCTAGGCCGAGCTAGACGACGGGGACCTACTACGGATGGGCGGCACCCTGCGAAGCGACGAGAGCGTACCAGACGAGCACAAACCGCGACAAGTACCGCCCGCAAAGCTGTGATTAAGAAAAACGGCCGCCGAGGTAAAGAATCCTGCCGTTGTCGCCGCCTGCGCCAGAGGCTAACTTCTGGTTCGAGGATTCGCCATCGGTGCCATGCGAGCGGTTTTCATAGGCCGGCCGATCTTCGAAACTATCGTCGCGCAAGCCGAGCGCGACTTTCCCTTCGAGACCTGCGGCTTTATTGTCGGCGACGCCGTGGCGCAGGAAGTGCGCCCGGTAACCAACATCCAGAACCGCAAGCATTCAGAAGACCCATCCGCCTTTCCTCGCGACGGCCGCACCGCGTTCCTGATGGACCCGCACGAGCAACTGGCGATCCTTACCGAAATAGACCGCCGCGGGCTGTCGCTGCTAGCCGTTTACCATTCCCATCCCGATCACGACGCTTACTTCTCCGAAACCGACCGCCGTCAGGCATGCTCGTTCGATCCCGCTCAACCCGACTACCCCGAGACCGCCCACGTAGTGCTATCGGTCAAAGCCGGCCGGTTCGAGCGGGCCGCGGCCTTTATGTGGGACGCTGAAAAGCGCGACTTCAACGAGGCGGAGATCGTTGTGAAATAGCGGCGAACGGCTTCGAAAGATGCCGTTAACGCCCAAAAAGGAGGTCATCGGTTATGCTGACCTATCCGGAAGAGCTGCTGTCGGCGGCAGAGGCGAATCTCCGGCGCGAAGCGATGGACTTCGTCATGTCGGTTCCGCGCGAGCTTATAGTCGATCTGGACGCGGACCGGGTCCGCTACCCGCGCCAATACGTCGAGGAAGCCGGCCGCAGGAACCTTCTCGGCCTGCGCTTCCCGCGAAAATACGGCGGCCGGGGCCTGCCGTGGACGAGCGAGCTTATCGCTCTCGAAGAGGTCGGAACGCTGGGCACGGCTCTCGGATGCGCCTATTCGATGGTGAGCATAGTGGGCGAGGCTCTGAATGCCTTTGGAACCGAGCAGCAGAAGGATCGTTTCCTGGCCCCGATAATTGCCGGGCGCATGGTATCGGCCGAGGCGCTCACCGAGCCGCGTGGGGGCTCGGACTTTTTCGGGGCAACGAGCCGGGCCGTCCGCAAAGGCGACCATCTTATTCTCAATGGCAACAAGCGCTTCGTGGTTGGTGCGGAGGGCGCGGACTTCTTCCTCGTCTATGCCCGGACCGCTCAGAACGGCGACCCGCGCCATTCGATGACGGCCCTGATAGTCGAGCGCGGCGAAGGCGTCGCCGTCGAGCACGTCTACGGGCTGATGGGCACGAGAGGTGGCGGAACGGGGCGGTTAAGTTTTCGCGACGTGAAGGTGCCGATCGGCAATGTACTGGGCGGCGAGGCCGGCATCGGGCAGGGCGCCGAAGTTTTTGACCGCATGATGATTCCTGAACGGCTCACCCCGGCAGCTTCAGCGTTGGGGATGGGCCGCGTGGCGCTCGAAATAGCGGCGCGTTACACGACGCGAAGAAAGGCTTTCGGGCGGCCGATCCGGAGTTTTCAAGGCGTAAGTTTCATGGTGGCCGAGAGCGTGACCCGGCTGGACGCAGCCCGGTCGCTCTGCCGGGACGCTGCCCGGGCGATCGACGCGAGAATCGAGCCGGGGCGAGTGCGCCGGATGGTTTCAGAGGCGAAGAAGTTCAGCAGCGAATCGATGTGGGAGGTGGTAAACGACGCGATGCAGATGCTGGGCGGAATCGGCTATACGAATATCTTCCCAGTCGAAAGGCTGATGAGGGATGCCCGGCTCAACATGATTTGGACCGGGACCAGCCAGGTCATGAATCTCGTTATCCA
>JAJYVB010000293.1 GCA_021792265.1 Deltaproteobacteria bacterium
ATGCCTGTCTACAAGCTTCGAGAATCTTTTTAAGCTATATCAGCCGGACGAGGAGACTCAACCGCTGTGCGGAAGGAGGTCGCGAACAGCGTGGCTATGGACGCCCGCCACGAAAAGATACGCTTAGGCCAGCGTCGGCGGGGATTTTAGGGTCCAAGCCGCCGCGAGGAGAACATGCGCTCGGAGACCGCCGTGGCGCGACGATTGGCAAAACGGTCAAAAAACCGACGTGAAGCTATACCGGCTAAAACGCACCCAGTCCCTGCCCGTCTCACAGAGCGAGGCGTTCGAATTTTTTGCCAACCCCCAAAACCTGCGCAGCGTTACGCCGCCCAGCCTGCGCTTGACGTTTCTCAGCGACCCACCGCCGGAACTTTTCGCCGGTGCCACGCTTGACTATCGGATTTCGCTCTACGGACTTCCGGTACACTGGCGCACCATTATCGACCTCTGGGACCCGCCGACCCGCTTCGTCGATATTCAGGCGCACGGGCCGTACGCAAGTTGGCGCCATACGCATATTTTCGAGCCCGACGGCGAACGGCGAACCACGATGCGCGATGTGGTCGAGTTCTCGATGCCGTTGTGGCCGCTCGGCGAACTTGTTTACGGACCTCTCGTTCGGCCCATGCTCGACCGGATTTTCGACTTCCGGGCAAGCGAGCTCGAACGCCTGCTAGGAACAGCATCGGATAAGCACGCCTGATGACGGGTGGTGGCCAAACTTCAGAGTTGCGCCGTGAGGCACCATGGGTGGGGGCGGCTGCGATTCTGTTCGGCGTGCTCTTCAGCTACCCCATTATCCTGCACCTGACCGGCACGACGGTGCAGGACGACTGGGATTTCGAAAGCGAGCTGCACTGGGTCGCGTACTACACGGTCGTGCATTTCCACCGGTTCCCGCTTTGGGACCCGTACAAGTGCGGCGGGCTGGGGATGCTTGCTAATCCGCAGTCACGTTTCCTGACGCCCTTTTTCCCGCTCCATCTCGTTTTCGGGCCGTCGGTCGGGGCGCATCTTGAAATTCCGCTTCATCTGGCGATCGCCTGGGCCGGCGGCTACACGCTGGCGCGCCTGCTTGGCATCAGGCCGTTGGGAGCCGCGGTCGCCGCCACTGTTTTCCCGTCCAGTTCATGCGTGGCATCTGGCCACCGGGCAAGCAACGGTTTTCTCTTACAGGGGATTACTCGCGGCCAGGGTAGCTAAGGGACGCCAGCACATCGCCCTTGTCTACCGTGGGTGGGACTTCGACCTGGGAGCCACGGTCAGCACGGTCGCGCTACTGGCCGGCATTGCCCTACTCCTGTGGCCAAAACACAGGGTCCCCGAACACGATCGAACCTAGCCCTTGCAGCCCTAATCGCCGGCCGTTGCTTCTTCCCGATGCCGCGAGTGGTGGCGCGCTGACCTCAGCATCCGGAACGACCGTTAATTCCTAGCGTCAAGAAGGCGTTATTTCGTTATTGGCGCATGGAAGCAACTATGCGGGGCAGGCTAGGAACAAGAGCTAGCAGGGGGACGATTTGGGGCGAGGGCTTGCTTATGAGCGACAGGTTGCCAATGGAGCCCGCGATAATGGCACGCATCCGGATTGAGGGCCCAAAGATATCGAAAGGCCTGCCCATCGATCCGAAAGCCCCAACCGTAGCCCTCCACTGCTATGACGAACGTCGGGGGTTTTAGGGCCCGAAGAACAGGTATGCCAACCAGCGGCGTGAGGAAGGCGATGGAAGACCCTCTTCCAAGCGAGGGAACGCCCGTCGGGCTAGCCAACCGACTGGGAAACCCTCGTAGAGAACGTTCCAGGATCACGTTCGGCAAGCGGCGGCTGGTGAAAGTACTGACGGTGCCAGAAGTTGCGGAGTACCTCCATGTCAGTCGGGTGACTATTTATCGGATGCTCAAGCAAAAGAGTTTGCCCGCCTTTCATGTTGCCAGCCAATGGCGCGTCAGGGTTGACGACCTGGAGCGCTGGATGAGACGGCGCGAACCAGGCGGCTACCACAGGCCATAAGGCCGGTCTGCGCGCCGGGCAGCAGGGTCGCGCAAATTTTCCCAGCGGAGACATCATGCGGGGCGATTGAGGCCGTCGCAGGCGATTCTGCATCCGCGTTCCGGTCAACGATTCGGGCGCATGAAAATAACTCCAACTGCATTACGTTGTCGTGACGCTGCGAAGGAGCAGCGGGACGCCTTCCACGGGGGCGATCCGACTCTGAAACGGCGATTCCTGAACTTTAACCCGCAACAGGCCGTCAAGCGTCGGACAAGAATTATTTAGGTCTGCCAAGGGAAGTCTACTACTGTAGTAGTACCGCTTGTCCGGCCTGACGCGCACAAAACGGCGCGTGATTGGGCGTCGCTCGGACGGGCATGCGCAGTGCCGCCTCCGGGTTGTCCCTTCCAGGGTTTGAAGCGGCCTTGAAGACTGCTTATGCTAAAAGCGTCAGTTTAAGCTGGCGGCGTGCAGGCTGGCGACGGTCGATCCCAGGCCAGAGGACCGGAAGAAATGATGGCGGGTCGGCCGGATGGCGCGTTGCCGGAGAGCTTCCAAATGCGCGAGCAGCCCAAAAAGACGCCCGAGCGCGAGGCGTATTACAGGCGAATCGGCGAGCACAATCTGGCGCCGCTGTGGGAGGTTCTGAAAACTATCCAGGCCGAGGAACCACACCCGCCAGAAACGGCTGTGCTCTGGCGCTACGACGACATCCACCAAATGCTGATGGATGCGGCGCATCTAATCAGCACGCAAGAAGCGAATCGACGCGTCTTAATTTTGGAAAACCCTGCGCTCCGCGGACAGACCCGCGCCACCCATTCGCTTTATGCCGGATTGCAGCTAGTCATGCCCGGCGAAACTGCCCCGAGCCATCGCCACTCGCAGGCGGCAATACGCTTCATCGTCGAGGGTGAGGGCGCCTATACCTCGGTCAACGGCGAGCGGACTAACATGCGCGAGGGCGACTTTGTCGTGACCCCAGCCTGGAGCTGGCACGACCACGGGAACCCGAGCCAGAAGCCGATGGTGTGGATGGACGGTCTCGACTTTCCAATCGTCGGCCTTCTGAACTGTGGTTTTTTCGAGGATTACCGTGAGGATGCTTTTCCGCTCACCCGCCCCGAGAACGACTCACAGGCCCGCTACAGTGCGGGAATGCTGCCCGTGGGCTACAGGGAGCAACCTCTGAACACTCCGCTGGTCAATTATCCTTACGCTCGGGCGCGCGAGGCGCTGAAACAGCTCGAGGCCGCAGGTCCCATCGACCCCTGCCATGGGGTCAAGATGCGCTACGTTAACCCGGCAACGGGCGGCTACGCGCTTGCTACCATAGGGACCTTTATGCAAGTTCTGCCGGCTGGATTCAGCGGCCGTCCCTATCGCTCGACCGACGCTGCCGTATATTCCGTGGTCGAGGGCAGCGGCAGGACCCTGGTTGCGGACCGAAGCCTGGAATGGAGCAAACGCGACGTCTTCGTGGTGCCGAGCTGGAGCTGGCACTACCACGAAGCGTTCGAGGAATCGGTAATCTTCAGCTTTTCGGATCGGCCGGTGCACGAAACGCTCGGCCTGTTTAGAGAGCAGAGAGGCGAAGGAGCGTGAGTACGGAGTCAACGACAAGCGTGGATGCGCATGCCGGGCACAGCGGCAGCGCAATCGGGAAGCCGCTGGTCAACCGGCGCACGATTCGAGTCGAGTGGGGCGACTGCGACTCGGCAGGCATCGTCTTTTATCCCAACTACTTTGCGTGGTTCGACGTCTGCACCGCCTCGCTCTTCGAGCGGGCTGGCCTCTCGTACCGGGCGGTTTTGGAAGACTTTGGCGCCGTGGGTATTCCGGCAGTGGATGCGCGGGCGCGGTTCGGCGTTCCTTCCTCGTTCGGCGACGAACTGACGGTCGAAAGCTGGATCTCCAAAT
>JAJYVB010000294.1 GCA_021792265.1 Deltaproteobacteria bacterium
TCTTACGACTGGCCGGGCAACGTGCGCGAGTTGGAGAATCTGGTCGAACGGCTGGTAATTCTCTGCGAAGGTTCGGTAATCGATACGCCGCTGCTTCCTCCTAACATGATAAGCGGCAGCAGGCTGAGCGAAATCGATATTCCCGCCACCTTGGACAAGGGGGGCGTGAATCTGAATGCGCTGGTAAGGGAACTGGAGGGGCGGCTGATAAATGATGCTCTGAGGCGGACCAATGGTAACAAGCATGCCGCAGCTCGGCTTCTCGGGCTCAAGCGAACGACTTTTGCCGCCAAGCTGAGACGCTGTGGCGTGATAGCTCCGACGGTTTCCGACAGGCGGGAAGAATTAGAGTGAGGGCATTATGGATGCTGCCAGGTTGCCCACGATTTTGGTGGTCGATGATGACCCCGACACGGTGACGATCCTGTCGCGCTACTTGCAGCGTGAGGGCTTTATCACGATTGAGGCAACCTCAGGCGCCGAATGCCTGAGGATCGTCCGCGATAGCCAGGTTGACGTTATTCTCCTTGACCTGATGATGCCGGAGATGGACGGGTTCGAAGTCTGCCGCACTCTTAAGGGCACGCATGAGACGGCTGAGATACCGGTCATCATGATTACCGCGCGTGACGACCTCGAAGCGCGGGCTGAGGGGATACGGCTCGGGGTGAACGATTTCCTGGCAAAGCCCGTCTTCAGAAAGCAGCTCGCCAACCGCATCCGCGCACAACTTGACGTCGTAGCGACCGGCCGGGCGACGGCCGAAACTTTGAGCCGATTCGACGGCGTTCCAAAACGCTAAGCTCGGCTGCTTACCTGCATACCTTAGCTTCTGTGAGAGCGGGCCGCGGCAGGGCTTGGTTTTGCCGCCGCTCCGTCCCATGCTAGTGCTTTTAGAAGGCCCATGAAGTTTGGCATTGGCGTAGACTACTCGCTTCGGGCGTTGCTGGCGCTTGCCGAGCGTTATCCGTCCGGAGTTCCGTATCGGGTCGAGGAGATTGCGGCGAGCCGGGGAATCCCCGAAAACTATCTTCGCCGCCTGCTCATCGACCTCAAGCGTGGTGGGCTGGTCGTAAGCCAGAAGGGCCCGAGCGGGGGCTACCTGCTCGCCCGCCCGCCATCACGGATTTCGATGGCCGACGTCGTGCTGATAATCGAGGGCGACGTGACGCCGGTCGATTGCCTTCAGAGCGGCGGCGTCGGACTCTGCCGGCCCGAAGAGAGCTGCCCGATGCGCGAGGTATGGCGAGAGGTACGAGAAGCGGTCCTCGCCATCCTGCGCCGTGCGACACTGGATGTGCTGCTCCAGAAAAGCCGCGCCGCGTTCACCTTCCAAATCTGACGGGTTTTCGGCGGCCGGCTCGCCGCTGCCAGCCGGTTTTCACTGACTGACATTCCGGGTGCAAAGCCCGGTTTGCGCCAGGCGGCCATTGCCGATATTGGTAATTGTCAACATCGGTTCATGCCCACGTTCGCAAAAATCAGGCATGCTTTCTCGTCGCTAGCCGTTAGGCTTTTGCCTGTGCACGGTTGCCTTGGTGCCCGTTCAAAAGCCTCCCACGGTAATTCCAGTGTCCGAGGTTTGAGCGCGCGCGAGTGCCCGGTTGGATGCTTGCCCGGCAAGCGGCGAATGATGGGACGGTTTTGCTTCGATAGTTTTGCTACCGCGCAGACCCAGCTAGAGCTGGCCGGAACGCTCGGGTTTGCTATTGTGCGCGGATAACTTGCGCTGTGGTTTCACTTATATCTGAGCCTTCCGCTCTGCGGGCGCAAACAGCCTTGGTCGCGGAGTTTCCGGACCTGCGCAGGCTGGCAGCCGTGCGTGGTGCGTTGCCTTTTTTCTACCTGGAACATCCGGAGGGCGATCTAGCGATCGCCGCGTTTGGAATTGCGGCCGAATTGCGAGCGAGCGGTCCAGCGCGCTTTCAGGACCTGTCCCTGCGCGGACGCCGGATGCTGTCCTCGGTACGCGTGAATTCGTACGATAGCGGCGCTGTCCTGGGACCGCTGATGGTTGGCGGGTTCGGATTCTCCGATCGCCAGTGCACGGCTCACGAATGGCGCGAATTCCCGGCGGCCTGCCTGATGCTTCCCAGGATGCTGTGGATACGCCGGCAGGGTCAATGCACGCTCACCCGAACCTGGGAGGAGGGGCGCGAAGACCCGCCTGAGACCGCACTGCCGCCGGCTTGGTCCACCGATGCGGCAGGCTCCCGAGCGCTGGAGCACAGCGCCGCGAGCGCCGAGCAATCGCACCTGTCCGATCAGCAAGCGCGCTGGCGGGAGCGGGTCCAGCGGGTGCGCGCGATGGTGGCCGACGGCGCGGTGCGAAAAGTCGTGCTTTCCAGGCGGATCGAGACGGACTGCGCTCAGGTAAACCCGGTCTCTTTCCTGAGCGACTCGCGCCAGATGCGTCCGCTGTGCTTCAACTTCTGGTTTTCGCGGGGTACCACCGGATTTTTCGGGTCAACGCCGGAACTTCTAGTTAGGGTGGAGGGCGAGCGTGTTTTTTCGGCGGCGCTGGCCGGTACGGCGTCGCGCGGCGCGACCGCGCAATCGGATGAAGCCCTTGGCGACTCTCTTCTGGCGTGCGCCAAAAATCGCGAAGAACACCGATACGTAAGCGAGGCTGTGAAATCGGCGCTCGGCACCGTGGCCGACGATCTTCGTTGGCCCGCCAAGCCTGGCCTGATGCGCCTGCCGGAAGCGCATCACCTGTTTACTCCTTTCGAAGGACGCTTGCGGCACCGCTTCAGCGCAATTGAACTGGCTGGCCTGCTCCATCCGACGCCCGCGGTATGCGGAGAGCCACGCGAGGCGGCGCGACAATTGATCGAGCAAGAGGAGCCCGATCGCGGTTGGTACTCGGGCGCTTTGGGCTGGATGGATGGGGACGGCAACGGCGAATTCGCGGTCGCGCTGCGGTGTGCGTTGACGGACGGCGCGCGCATGTTCCTGTGGGCAGGCGCGGGAATCCTGGCCGATTCCGACCCGCAGGCCGAGTTCGCCGAAACCGAGGCCAAGTTTGCCGCGCTGCTTGGGGGTTCGGAAATTGGCCACGCCGAGTAACCCGAACAGCCGCGCGGCTGTTGCGATACTGCAGGAATTCGAGCGCTCCGGTGTGACCGACGCGTGCGTCTCGCCGGGGTCGCGCTCGACGCCGATCGTTACGGCGCTCCTTCGCGGCGGTATCAGGCCATGGGTTGTGCTCGAGGAACGCGCCAGCGGATTCTTTGCGATGGGCCTTGCCCGCGAGACGCATCGTCCGGTGATCCTGGCCTGCACGTCGGGTACTGCGGCGGCCAACTACCTGCCGGCGGTGGTTGAAGCCTCGCTCTCGAGCGTACCGCTCATTGTCGTTACGGCTGACCGGCCGCCCGAGGCGCGCGATTGCCGTTCGCCACAAACTATCGATCAGGTGCGGATATTCGGCAGCCACGCACGGTGGAGCGTCGATGTGGCTGCGCCCTCGACCGGCGACGACCTCGAAAATTATTACCGGGTACTCGGATGTCGCGCGGTTGCCGCGGCGCTTGGACCGCCGGCCGGCCCCGTCCATCTCAACCTGCCGATGCGCGAGCCGTTGATTGATACCGCCGAAGAGACCGGGGCGCTGCGCGCAGGATTAGCAGGGCCTCAGCGGCAAGACCCTTACGTGCGCGTCAGGCCCTTTCAGGCCACGCCCGACGCCGGGACGATGCGCGCGATCGCGGCTGAAGTGCGCGGACTCGAGCGCGGTCTAATCGTCTGCGGTCCCGGCGTCGAACCGGGCAGTGCGCGGGCAATTGCAGCGCTCGCCCGCGGGTTCGGATGGCCGATTCTGGCCGATCCGCTCTCGGGATTGCGCTTTGGCGCACATGACCGCGGCCTGGTCGTGGACGCCTACGACGTGTTCCTGCGCGACTCCGAGTTC
>JAJYVB010000295.1 GCA_021792265.1 Deltaproteobacteria bacterium
AAAGCCAACCGGTAGCGCTTTCCCTGAGAGCTAACCGAAAGAAGATTGCGCCGCAGCCAGTAGCGAATTCGATGAGGGGCGATGGCGAGAATCCGGCCCGCGGCACGCGTCGAAAAAGTCACGCCCGGCGCGCCGTCTTTTCGCCTTCCCATCGTCACGGGCGCAAGTATAGAGAGCGCCAGCACAACGCTCAATCAAGCAGCGCTCTCCGCCTCTTCGGTTTTTCACAGCGCCGCCGCGTCTTTTCACAGGCAGCGCCTGCAGCACGATGAACCGAGGCTCTACTTGAGAACAATCGGCACGTCGGAAGCAGCCACTACCCGGCCGACGATCGCGGCCTCGAGGTTGCCCTCGGCCTCGAGCTCGCCCAGCAGCGCGATTGCGTCCTTCTCGGGGAGCGCAACGAGCAGGCCGCCTGAAGTTTCGGGGTCAAAAGCGATCGTTGCCACTTCGTCACCAACGTCTTCGCCGATACGGATCCGTGGCTCGAAAAAGCTGCGGTTGCGGCCTGCACCGCCCGGAACCATCCCGGCCCGGCACGACTCCACCGTGCCCTCGAGAAGCGGCAGATCGGTCTCCTCGAAAACGATCGTGACGCCGCTCCCCTCAGCCATAGGCATCGCGTGGCCGAGCAGTCCGAAACCCGTGACGTCGGTGGCAGCGTGAACGTCGTAGCGCAGCATCGCACGCGAAGCCTTGGCGTTTAGCGTGGCCATTACCCGCACGGCAGCGGCGTACTGGTGGCGCGAGAGCGCGTCGCGCTTGAGGGCCGTCGTCAGGATGCCGGTTCCCAGCGGTTTGGTCAGTACAAGCAGGTCGCCTACCCGAGCACCGACGTTGCGCACGACGCGTTTTGGGTCAACAACGCCGCTCACCGCCATCCCGTACTTCACCTCCTCGTCGGCTACGCTGTGGCCTCCGACGATCGCGACGCCAGCCTCATGCGCCTTGGTTGAACCACCTCGAAGTATTTCGGCGAGCATCCCCGGCGGCATCCCGGATTGCGGCCAGCAAACGATGTTGAGCGCCGTCCGGGGCGTTCCACCCATCGCATAAATGTCCGAGAGCGCGTTGGCCGCGGCAATCTGCCCGTAAACGAACGGATCGTCAACAACCGGCGTGAAAAAATCGACCGTGCTCACCAAGGCAAGGTCTTCGCTGACAAGATAGACGCCAGCGTCGTCTCCGGTCGTGATTCCGACCAGGAGATTGGGGTCGGTTTCGGGCTCAAGCCCGGCCAGTGCAGCCTGCAGGTCCGCCGGACCCAGCTTACCGGCTCAACCCGCAGCCTTGCATCGCGCAGTGAGCCTCACCAGCTCATCGCGCGTGCGGTCGTTGTCGTCGCGCTCCGACACTGTTTTTTAACCGCCGAACTGCTCCCTATTTCCTTTTCTCCAACGTCAAAGCCAAAACGCACCGGGCCGCGCGCCGTACGAGCAAATCCGATCGCCTGTCATCTTGCCACGGCGGCCGCGCGCTTTCATCCGCCGCCAGGAGCACGCAGCCGGCGCGCGTCACCCACGCGCGCCGTTAACCCCGTATGGTCGAAGTAATCGAGCAGGGCGATCGCAAACTTGCGCGAGGCACCCAAAAGGTCGCGATAGACCGCAGCGGTGATCTCCGGCGTACCTCGGAAATGGTCAAGGAGGCGCGCGCGTGCCTGCTTGTAGGCCGCCCCGTCGAAATAAAGGTCGCTCGCGATGCGAACGACCTTCCCTTCGCGTTCGAGCGCCGAAAGCAGGCTGCGCAAGCGCGGCAGATCGTCGGCTGGCTTGAGACCAAGCGTACCGGCGAGCTGTTTCAGGTCGGGCGGATGAAAGGCCGCCACCGCAAGCGCCCGTTCGATCCGCTCGCCCAGTTGCCGGTCGCCTGCGCCGAGCGTCACGCGGTGGGCGCGCAGGCGCAGTACGCTGTCCTCACGCACGATATCGGATTCCTCAGCCAGCCGGTCAAGCAGCGCCCGGAAGGCGCGGGGCGACACCTCGTAGGGCAGGCTTGAGCGCAACGCTTCCATCTCCAGGCCGGGCGCCAGCGGCTCGCGACGGTGATGCGACTCGAGGGCCTCGATGGCGAACCGCTGTACCTCCTGCCAGCGGCTGCGGGTCGCGAAACCTGGCTCGTCGCCCAACGAAATCCCGATAAACCGACGGTCCGCAAGCGCGTCCTCGACCACTTCGCGGGGCAGATTAAGAAGGTCCGCCAGCCTCCGTGGCGTCTGGGCGAAGCTTTCCTGGAGCATGAGCAGCGCTTCGACTGCGTCGGCACCGCTGGAATCGCGCAGCGCGAGTAGAAACTTGCGGTAGCGATCGAGCGGGGCGCGGTTCCTGCGCCCGAGCGGATTCAGAACGCTGCCCCCGCCGAGCGTCCGCTGATTAGTCTCGTCGCGAATCACGAAACGGTCGCCAAAAAGCGCGACCACAGGATCGCGCAGCACGAGTTGAACCAGCGCGCTCTTGCGCGGAGCGATTTCCCCCACTGGCTCCAGCAGGATCACGCGCGCCAGCGTCTCCGAAGTGCCAACAAAAAACCGCACGCGCTCGTTGCTCTTCAGCGGACGCTTCGCGCCGGGCCGCAGCTCCAGCCAGGCGTCCAGCCGTGAGGTGGCGACATCCAGCCGTTCGCCGGCCAGCACGCTGCCGCGCCCGATCTCGAGCCGTTCTGCGCCGCCCAGGTTAAGCGCGACGCGCTGGCACAACCCTGCTGATTCCACCGCTTCGGAATGGACCTGTATCGACCGCACGCGGACCTCGGCCCCGCCCGGCAAAACCCTAAGCCGCTGGCCAACCCGCACAGTCGCGCCCATAGCCGTGCCGGTTACCACCGTGCCGTGGCCCTTCATCACGAACGCGCGGTCCACCGGCAGACGAAAAAGCCCCGTCGGACGCCGCGCCTCGAACCCGGCGAGTTGAGAAACGATCGCGACACGCAACTCCTCCAAACCAGCGCCCGTGACCGACGAAACCACGACTATCGGAGAGCCGGCCAGGACCGTGCCCTCGGCGAGCAGTTCGATCTCGTCGCGCACCTCGGCGATCCGCCGCTCACCAACCAGGTCGGCCTTGGTGATGACAAATATGCCGCGCCGCGTCCCTAGCACGTGCAGAATGTCCAGATGCTCCTCGCTTTGGGGCATCACGCCGTCGTCGGCGGCCACGGTGAAAAGGACCAGGTCGATTCCGTGCGCTCCCGCGAGCATGTTCCGGATAAACCGCTCATGGCCGGGAACGTCGACTATCCCCGCCCGGGTGCCGTCCGGCAGGGTCAGGTACGCGAAGCCCAGGTCGATTGAGATGCCGCGCTCCTTCTCCTCCTTCAACCGGTCGGTTTCCTGACCCGTAAGGGCTCGAATCAGCGTGGTTTTGCCGTGATCTATATGACCAGCGGTCCCGATTATCGCGTGAATTACAGCCGCAGGCATCCTGGCCAAAAGCTTACAACGGAAGGCGTAGCGCCAAGAAGTCAGCGCGACCCAGGAATGTCAGTAGGCAGCGTTCGGGGAGATGCTTGACTTAGATGGTAATCTAAATTATCTAATGACCAGTGCCTCTGCGTGAAGCGCCAAGCTGGGAGACGGTTCGTAAGCGCAATCTGGTCGAGCGCCTAAAACACGAACGCTTCCCGACTGAGCTATGGGACGACTGGCGCAGGGTGTCCGACACGCCTTACGAAGCGCTCCCGGAAGAGGACATCGTTAGGCTTCAGTGGTTCGGCCTCTATCATGACCGGCCCAAAGTCGGCTCGTTCATGATGCGGGTGAAAATCCCGGGTGGCATTCTGAAGCCATCTCAGCTCGGCCTTCTCGGAGAACTTGCCGAGCAGTACGGGCACGACCAGGCCGAGCTGACGACGCGCCAGAATGTCCAGCTCCATTACGTGACATTGGGCCGTTTTCCGGAGA